>DATHWC010000354.1:0-19816 GCA_035460985.1 Lunatimonas sp. | reverse complement strand
AAAAGACGATAAACTGCTTCGCTTTTGCTTTGCCAAAGACGATTGGATGTTGGATAAAGCCGGGGAGATTCTTTGCAAATTGTAAAATTTACCGTAATTTTATCGCTACTGCAAAACCAAATATTACGAACTATAAACTTTAGGGGTGTCCTTAAACTGGACTGAGATCATACCCTGTGAACCTGATACGGGTAATGCCGGCGAAGGGAAAAGTTGCCTGTCTGACAGACATCCCCGAAGTTTTTTAACCTACTGGCATGAAGGCTATACTATCAAACTTAAGGAAAGTCAGGGAATATTCTCCCCTAGTTCACAACATCACCAATTTTGTTGTCATGAATAATACGGCCAATGCGCTATTGGCCTTAGGAGCCTCTCCCATAATGTCTCACGCACATAAAGAGTCTGAAGACATGATTAAAATCGTGCAGGCATTGGTAGTAAACATCGGTACTTTGGATGAATATTGGGTAAAAAGCATGCTAATAGCAGCCAAAAAAGCCCATGAAATGGATAAACCATGGGTGCTGGATCCCGTGGGAGCCGGCGCAACCCCTTTTCGGAATGACACGCTATCCCGATTATTGGGATTTCATCCAAGTGTCATCCGGGGGAATGCTTCCGAGATTCTTGCAATGGCCAAGGAGAACATTGAATCCAAAGGTGTAGACAGCACAAATACGTCTCAGGAGGCCCTTGAAGCAGGCAAACAGCTTTCGGTCACCTCCCAAGCTGTGGTCTGTATATCCGGAAGGGAGGATTTTATCATCGATGGGGACAGGGTGGCTGAAATAGCCAATGGAGATCCGCTGATGGCTAAAGTTACGGGTATGGGCTGTACCGCTTCTGCCTTGATTGGTGCCTTTTTGGGCGTCGAAAAGGACCCCTTTCAAGCCACAATATCGGCAATGGCAGTCATGGGAGTGGCGGGAGAAATCGCTGCGAAAGAATCCAAAGGACCCGGCACCTTACAACTTCACTTTTATGACGCATTATATAACCTGACAGATTCCCAACTGGCAGACTCCCTTAAAATCGCTGTTCATGAACATTGAAAAATTCCCGTTCAAACTCTACTTGGTCACCGATGAGGCGGCCTGCTTGGGAAGGGATTTTTTCTGGGTATTGGAAGAAGCACTAAAGGGGGGTGTGGACCTTGTGCAGTTGCGGGAAAAGAACCTGCCGGTGGCGCTATTTGTGGACAAAGCCAAGAGATGTATGGAAATTTGTAGCAAATACAAAGTCCCCTTGATTATCAATGATGTGCCGGAAGTAGCCGAAAAGGTCATGGCACAGGGCATTCATGTGGGGCAACAGGATATTTCTATTGAGGCCGTTAAATGTCAATTGGGCAACGATTTTCCCGTTGGAGTTTCTTTGGACCGCCGGGAAGACCTTACCGTTTATGGTGCCGAACGCGCCTGGTATTATGGGGTCAGTCCCATTTTCACCACCCCCACAAAATCAGATACGGTCGGAGAATGGGGTTTGGAGGGATTGGCTTGGCTTCGGGGAAAAACGAAAAAGCCCTTGGTTGCCATCGGAAACATAAATCCCGACAATGCAGGCCATGTTATTTCAAACGGTGCCGATTGCTTGGCCGTTGTGTCTGCCATTTGCAGCGCACCTCATCCCGGAAAGGCGGCAGCATCTTTTATAGAAGCGATAACTAAAGCAAAATCGAGATGAATAAAAAATATATTTCCGTCCTGACTATAGCGGGCTCGGACAGCAGCGGAGGTGCGGGTATTCAGGCGGACATCAAAACTATTTCCGCCCTGGGCTGCTACGCCTCATCGGTGATTACCGCAGTCACATCACAAAACACAAAAGGTGTCCGGGATATTCACCCTATCCCTGTTGGACACATATCCTCCCAGCTGGAAGCCGTGATGACAGACATTCCACCCCAGGCAATAAAAATAGGCATGGTGGACAGGCCCGCCGTTGCGCAGGTGATAGCCGACTACTTAAACCAGTATCCGGAAATTCCGGCGGTATTTGACCCAGTTATGGTCGCCACCAGTGGGGATCGACTTATACAGGGTGAAACGGTTGACACCTTAAAGGAATTACTCTTTCCCCGTGTCACCCTACTAACGCCTAATTTGGATGAAGCTGGAATTCTGATCAACAGGGAGATCACTAAAATGGACGAGATGCTGGATGCTGCCTTGGAAATCTTTGACCAGGGCGCACCGGCAGTGTTGGTCAAAGGTGGTCACCTAAAAGGAGATTTGGCTACCGATCTCTTGCTTTGGGGGTATAATTTGTACCGGAAATATGAACTTCCCTACATACAAACCGCCAACGGACATGGTTCTGGATGTACCCTTTCCTCAGCCATTGCCGTGGGCCTTGCGAGGGGACTTTCATTGCAAGAGGCTGTCCTTAGAGCTAGGGAATATGTCTGGGAAGCAATTTTTGCCGGAAAAGATATCCGGACAGGAAAGGGAAGCGGACCCTTAAATCATTTTTTTCAACCTATAAACATGATTGGCCATGACATGGACAACTAATTCTTGGGAGCGGATAGCTCCTCTCTACGAAAAAATTATTTCACATCCGTTCAATAAGGAGCTTACGGATGGCTCCTTATCGTTGGATAGGTTTTCATATTATATCGGGCAGGATGCCCATTACCTGATGGAGTTTGGTCGGGCCTTGGCATTAATTGCGGGCAGAATGGAGAATCCCGATTACATGCTTGCCTTTAGCCGCTTCGCATCGGGGGCAATCGTCGTCGAAAGAGCACTCCACACGGGGTATTTTAAAATTTTCGGCGTGGAAAATACTCCGGCACCGTCACCGACTACTAACTTATACACCCAGTTCCTTCTCACAAACGCGTCACTTTCAAGTGTGGAGGAAGCTGTGGCAGCGGTTTTACCTTGTTTTTGGATATACAAAAAAGTAGGAGACCACATTTATTCCCATCAAATCCCAGGACAGGCTAATCCCTACCAAGAATGGATAAATACCTACGCCGGGGAAGAATTTGGCGATTCGGTGAGGGAAGCCATCACAATTTGCGACGACTTGGCAGCCAAAGCATCCCCAAATCTACAGGAGAAAATGTACCAAGCCTTTGAAATGGCCACCAAACTCGAATGGATGTTTTGGGATGGTGCGTATTGGGAGGAAAACTGGCCAATATGATATCATCTATTCCGGATAAATCATCTACGCATTTGTGCGTATTTGTGTAATTTCCGTATTTTTAGCATTCAGCTTTTCAATTAACAAAAAAATAAGAACCGAATGTTAACATTAGGATTTGTAAGTGCCATTCTAGCCGATAGCAGTTTTGAAGAAGTCATTGATTTTGCCGCAAAGCATCAGTTTGGGTGCGTGGAAATGATGTGCTGGCCGAAGGGAAAAGCAGAACGCCGGTACGCCGGGGTCACCCATGTGGATGTTGGAGCGTTGGATGAAGCTTCGATAGAGCACATTAAAGCCTATCAAAAAGAAAAGAAAGTAAGCATATCCGGTCTGGGCTTTTATCCCAATCCCTTGGACCCGGATCAAGAAAAAGCCGCGCATGCTCTCGCCCATATCAAAAAGGTCATTTCCGCAGCCGCCAAACTGGACATTCCGGTGGTCAATACCTTTATTGGCAGAAATCCCTCCCTCAATATTTCAGATAATCTGCGTCTTTTTGCGGACCGTTTTCCCGAAATCGTCAAATTTGCCGGGGACCAAGGGGTGAATATTGGCATAGAAAACTGCCCCATGTTTTTCACAAATGACGAATGGCCCGGAGGAAAGAATTTGGCGATTTCACCAGCGGTATGGGATGAGATGTTTTCCATTATTCCGGACAAAAACTTTGGACTGAATTACGATCCCTCCCACTTGGTATGGATGCAAATGGATCCCATTCAGCCCATCTATGACTACAAAGACCGATTGCACCACATCCACCTGAAAGATGTGAAAGTCTACAAGGAAAAACTAAACCGTGTAGGTATTTTGGCAAATCCTTTGGAATACCATTCACCCAAAATCCCCGGGCTGGGAGATGTGAACTGGGGACAGTTTGTCGCTGCCTTGACGGATGTGGGTTACCGGGGGCCTTGTTGTATTGAAGTGGAGGACAAAGCCTTTGAAAATTCACCTGAAGATGTGCGCAAGGCCATTCTGACAGCCAGAAATTACCTGAGCCAATATATACCGCTGGAAGAGAAGTAGTTGATTAGATGCTGACTATTTTGGGGTTGGCTTTTTCAATTTTTTCCTCCGCCCACTCTCTTTCTTCCTCGTCAGGCTCTTCAGTCACCGATTCATTCTCCGGACTGGGATTAGACAGCAAGTGGAAATGGCTAAAAACCGGGAAATGGTCCGAGCCTATGGTTGGAAGTACCTCGAGCGTCCGCAATTTAAAATGTTCGGAAACGAAAATATGGTCCAAGGGCCAACGCAAAAAGGGATACTTGGCATGAAAGGTATTGTACCAACCCCTACCAATTCGGGGATCTAAAAGACCGCTTATTTTGCGAAACAGGCGGGTGGTCCGGGACCAGGCAACGTCATTTAGGTCCCCAAACACTAAAATGGGAAGGGATTCATCTTTGGTGTTTTTCCCGACTATAAGGAGCTCGGCATCCCGGCTGGTAGAGGTGTCACTCTCTGACGGACTGGGCGGCTCGGGATGCAGGCAATGAATCTGCACTTTTTTACCGGACTTAAGGGATACCTGGGCATGAATGGACGGAATGTAATCTTCTACCAAATATAAAATCTGAGGGTCATGTAGCTCAAGTTTCGAATACAGGTGCATGCCATATAGATTGTCCAAAGGCACTTTTACGGTATACGGATAGTCTTCCTCCAGCGGCTCTAGCTGTTTTTCCCACCACTTATCCGACTCCAGTGTAAGGAGGATGTCGGGTTGATATTGCCGGACGAGCCGGATTAATTTTTCCGAACCTCTATTTGGCGTGTAAACATTGCTGACTAGTAAAGAAATATCCTGATCATCTGCTTTACCTTTGTATTTCTTGAGCTCTTTAGGAGAAAGGAAAGTATAGGGATAAATGTTGTAGAATTGATAAGCAAACGAAACAATCAGGCCAATGACAAGTACAGATTCAGCCATACCGTTGATTCCATCCACCAGGAAACAAGATACAAGCGCAAGTAAATGTATTGCAAGAATCTGAATACGCGGAAAATCAAAAACCCTCACCCACCAATCATCCCAGCGTATCAGCGAAGCGAGTGAAGCGATAAGCGAAAGGGAACCCAAGAGCCATTGCAGTACGACAATTACAACCATAAGGGAAATGCAGGGGTGGCGATTTTTTTAACCATTGGAAATTTATATACAATTATAGTAAATTTACCTTTAAATTAGCGAATGAAGCTCATTTTCTAATCAACTCTATCTTCGACCCGGCACATTTTTGATTGAAAGATTAACCCAAATTATTTAACATGTCATTCCTGAAAGATTTTTTGAAAAGTGAATTTGAAAAACAAGGGCTGGATACCACCAATGAGGCATTTATACAGGCATTGGAAATTGGCTTGTATTCAGATCGGTCTATGTTTTTGACCGGCAGGGCGGGAACGGGGAAGACTACTTTTTTGCACACATTCACCCGCCTCAATCAAACAAAAAACATGGCTGTAATAGCCCCAACCGGCGTAGCCGCCATCAATGCAAAGGGCCGGACGATTCACTCCTTTTTCCGTATCGATCCCCGCCAACTGTTTCTTCCCGGAGATGCGCGACTACAGCCCTCCGCCAAAAACAAGAAGGAATCTATTTTCTCCACCTTCCAGTTTACCAAAAGCAGGTTGGAAGTGATCAAGAAACTGGATGTACTCATCATTGATGAAATCTCCATGGTCCGGGTGGAAATGCTGGATATCATCGATCAGATTCTGCGGGTGTTCCGGCGCAAGATGCACCTGCCCTTTGGAGGGGTACAGTTGATCCTGATAGGTGATCCCTTTCAGCTACCGCCTATCGTGCGGGAACAGGACTGGAATTTGCTTTCCCCCTATTACCAAAGTCGTTTCTTCTTCAGTTCCCATGCCTTTCAGCAGCTTCGCCCCTTTCATCTGGAACTGGAAAAAATTTACCGGCAGAAGGATTTCCGATTCAAAGAACTGTTAAACCGGATCCGGGAAAGCCAGCATACCCCCGCAGACTTGGCCCTTTTGAATCAAACCTGTGCCCAATATGACTTTAGCCTGCTGGACAAAGGCTATATTCTTTTAGGCACACACAATCAGAGTATCTTGGAAGTGAATAGCCGAAAACTGGCTGAGCTTCCTGGGGAACCAAAGGTTTATAAGGCTGAGCTCAAGGATGACTTTCCGTCGAATATGGCTCCATTTGATCCCATAGACCTGACCTTGAAGGTTGGTGCCCAGGTGATCTTTATGCGCAACAACCCCGAGTCCAAATTCTACAACGGCATGCTGGGAAAGGTGGTCAAGATGGACGAAAAAACCATTCAGGTAGAGGACGTGAAAGGCTTCCAATACGAGGTGCATAGGGAGGTTTGGGAAAATGTGGAGTTCAAATACAACGAGAAAAAAGAACGGGTGGAGTCTGAAGTGATAGGCTCTTTTGTACAGTTTCCACTTAAGCTGGCTTGGGCCATTACCGTGCACAAAAGTCAAGGACTCACCTTTGAGCGCTGCGTCTTGGATATTGGGCGGTCATTTGAAGCGGGGCAGGTTTATGTTGCATTGAGTCGATGTACCAGTTTGGAAGGTTTGGTGTTGAAATCCAAGATAGCTATGGAAAGTGTGAAGGTAAGTGCGGATAGCCTGACATTCAGCGCACAACGAAGCCATACCGATGAGATCGAAGAGGAATTGGAGCGGGTAAGGGCCTTGGTAGGTCTACGCCATGCTTTTCGTGCTTTTAGAACGGGTAATTATCGGCTGGCAGAGCAGTTTTTTCAGGAGGCCCAGCAGGTGGAGGACTTCCGGCAGTATCCCAAATGGCGGCAATTTCTCCGTCTACAAGACCGGTTGATGGACCGGGCTGATAGGCAAAAGAGAGGTTAAGATTCAAAAAAACAGTGACAAAATGCATTTTTTTATCTTTTTTTATTTAAATACTTTCCGGATTATTTGGAAGTTCCGTTTTGAAGCTATATTTTTGCTTTACGTAACAGCAAAAACGTATTTCGAATCAATTTTTTTTCTTTTCGATATGGCAATTATGGAAAATATAAAATGTAGAACAGCAATTATAGGCATCATCCTCCTGTTTTTGACAGGAGGCGGGCTATTCGCCCAATTAGAATGTGAAAATGATTTTCCTGACAATTTTCCACCTGCGGGTAATCAATGGAACTTGGTCTATCCAATGGGTGCTTGGAATGCTTTTGTATTTCAGTTGGATTCCGATTACAGCGGCTATAACGACAGGTTCGGTCGGGATTTTTCACATTCGTCGGCGCAACCGGTATATAAGGGATTTTTACAGCGTGATGGAAATGAATTTCTTCCTGTTAACGGTTTAAATTTTGACACTCGTTTTGGGTCAAACCCATTGGACCCTGCGCTAGAAGACGATGCTTATTTTTTTCAGACAGGAAACACTCCACTTGATAGCGATGGGTGCCTCGTAAGACGCAGTCATTTCGGATTATGGATGAGGGCGCGATATATCGTCCCGGAGTCAGGCGTTTATCGGGTTAGAGTTGGTAGTGATGATGGTTCTTATATGAGAATGTTCAAGAAACCACCGTTTAGCAACGATGTCCTATTACAGGACGTAAACGGGGAGGATGTCGTACACAACAACTGGGTAAAAATTCCGGCTGATCCGGATTTTGATGGATATTACAACTTTCTCTACGAGAGTAACATCCGTAATTATTATGTGGAGCTTACCGCAGGGGATGAAATATACATTGATTTGAATTACTATGAGAAAACCAATGTAAATCGGTTAAGCTATAATATGGAACTTTATTACGGTCCTGGAGAAATCCGAATTAATAATGCGTTAGAAACAACCTCTGAGACGTATTGTGCGATAACTCCCGACCCCGACCCTTTTTTCTCCAAAGGTTTTGCAGTGTTTAAAGATGGGATACTTGATGCCTACTCTTGGGAGTGGTCATTGAATGACGATCCGAATGGGTCTTGGAATATTATTGAAAATGAAAATGACCCAATCTATAAAATACCAACCAAGGACTATAGCGGCACAAGATATTTTCGTAGGAAAGCCCAGGGTACAGTTGAAATTGACGGTGTCCCAGAAGAGGTTACGACCTATTCTAATATTCTGCAAATCAACATAAATCAGATCGAATATCCGGGAGGAGGGGTAGAAGGGCTTTCTTACTATGGAACGGATGCATGGCATGGGTATGTGTACGATGGCGTGGCTAAAAATCAGGCGGATTATTTCGGAAGCAATCCCGAGAAGTTTTTGGGTAAACACCTTGTCGCAGTAGGTGAGGATCTCGATTTTGTGGAACTTTTTCCTACTTCTAATAACAAATTTACCCCTAATCTTGGCGGTAGTTGTGGGTTGTCTCCAGATAATTTTTCTGTTCAATTCCTTCGGAAATTCGAGGTGGAGCCGGGGACCTATGAATTTACACTTTCTGCGGATGATGGTTATCGCTTTTTTATTGATGATATATTGATTTCTGACCCTAGTTTATGGAATCCAGTAGGAGCAGCTGCTATGTCTAACCGGACATACACATATATTGTAGATGAACCTGCTACCGTTAACCTTCGCCTAGAATATTTCGAACAAGCCGGTGGACAGAGAATGAATTTTGGAACTGTTTTCAAAGCCCTCCCTGTTGAATGGGGTCAAGTATCCGGAAATGCATGTGGAGAAAGCAACTGCCTGACTTGGGAAACCCTTCAGGAAAAAAATACCAGACACTTTACAGTGGAGCGTTCCTATCACGGACAGGAATGGACGCCCGTTGGTGATGAGGTAGCCGCACGGGGATTCAGCACCGAGTCTAACACCTATCAGGTATCCGATGCCACCTTTCTGCGGGAGCGATCTTTCTACCGCGTAAAGCAAGTGGACTTGGATGGAACAATGGACTACTCCGAGATTATTCGGATAGACAACCATTCCTTCAGGAATAAACTGCTTCCCTATCCTAATCCTACTGTCGACCGGGTACGTTTTTATTCCGCTGAAGAAGTGTTGATGATTCAGGTGACAAGCCATGATGCGCGGGTAAATACCCGGGCGAACTTTGAGCAGATAGACCAAAATATCTACGAGCTAGACTTTTCACAGATGCAAAACAGTCATTATGTAATCACGATAGTGACGAAGGATTCTAGAAAATCACATAAGATTATCAAAAAGTAAACCTTATATAGACAAAATCACCAACAACCTGCACGTTCCCAATTAAATGGGAGCGTGTTTTTTTTTTTTACAACAAATTCCCATTTGACAGGTTGAGTTGGTATCTTTGCAAGTTATGGCAGAAACGGCAACAATAGACACTTCCGCGCTGGAAAATCTGGACACCAAGAAATTTATTATCATCAAAAACGCTCGGGTAAACAACCTCAAAAGCCTGAGCATTGCCATTCCACGGAATAAAATGGTGGTAATAACGGGGCTTTCCGGTTCCGGCAAATCCTCCTTGGCTTTTGACACGCTTTTTGCCGAAGGCCAGCGCATGTATGTGGAGAGTCTGAGCTCATACGCCAGGCAGTTTTTGGGAAGGATGGAAAAGCCGGATGTGGAATATATCAAGGGCATATCCCCAGCCATAGCCATACAGCAGAAGGTCTCCACCAAAAACCCCCGCTCCACGGTGGGGACCACTACGGAAATTTACGATTACCTCAAATTGCTATACAGCCGGATAGGGCGCACCATTTCCCCAGTTAGCGGGGATGAGGTAAAGCATCATACCGTGACTGATGTGGTAGACTATATACATACCTTCGATGACGACGAAAAAGTGATGATCAGCTGCCCGCTTCAAGTCGCTTCGGATAGAACGGTGGAGAAGGAACTTGAGATTTTGCTCCAGAAAGGGTACACCAGAATCCTGATTGACGGAGACGCACATTATGTGGAGGATCTAGTAGGTCAAAAATCAATTCCTTTAGGAGACTATGAAATACTGATTGACCGGGTGGCGGTCAAAAAGGAAGATGAAGACAACCAATACCGCATTGCGGACAGTGTGCAAACGGCTTTTTTTGAAGGACACGGCGAGTGTATCGTATTGATCCCCGGACGGGAGCGGAGAGTATTCAGTGACCGGTTTGAATTGGATGGGATCAGTTTTGAACTTCCATCCGTCAACCTGTTTAGTTTTAACAACCCTTACGGTGCCTGCCGTACCTGTGAAGGCTTTGGCAACGTGTTGGGTATAGACCTTGATTTGGTTATTCCCGACAAAAGTCTTTCAGTGTATGAGGGTGCCATAGCTCCATGGCGGGGTGAAACCACACGAAAGTGGTTGGAGCCTCTGTTGAAAAACGGGATACGGTTTGATTTCCCCATCCATCGCGCCTACGAGGACCTGTCCGAGGCCGAGAAGGAGCTCCTGTGGACAGGAAATAGCTACTTCAAAGGAATTGATGCCTTTTTTGCCTATTTGGAAAGCAAACTTCATAAAATCCAGTACAGGGTGATGTTGTCCCGGTTTCGCGGACGGACTACTTGTCCCGACTGTAAAGGGACGCGAATCCGAAAGGATGCCTCCTACGTAAAAATCGCCAATACCTCGATCACGGAGGTGGTCCTGATGCCCATAGAAAAATCTCTTCAGTTTTTCAGAACCATCAGCCTGACTGACTCTGAGGCAAAAGTTGCCAGTAGGCTATTGGTGGAAATTACCAACCGACTGGAATATATGGACAGGGTAGGGTTGGGATACCTGAATCTGAACCGACTCACTTCTTCCCTTTCGGGTGGCGAATACCAACGCATCCGCTTAGCCACCTCCTTGGGAAGTGCATTGGTAGGTTCAATGTATATTTTGGACGAGCCCAGCATAGGTTTGCATCCCCGGGATACCGACCGTCTGATTCAGGTGTTGAAATCGCTTAGGGATCTTGGAAATACGGTGATCGTGGTGGAGCACGAGGAAAAAATCATCCGGTCAGCCGATCAGATTATAGATATTGGACCGGATGCGGGAGTACACGGTGGCAACCTGATGTTCCAGGGCAATTTGCCAGAACTGCTTGCTGATGGAACTACATATACCGCTAAGTACTTGAACGGGGATGAAACGATCAGTGAAAAATCAGGCAACCGGAAATGGAGAAACAGCCTATGGATAAAAGGCGCCCGGGAAAATAACCTGAAAAATCTAAGCGTGAAAATTCCCCTTGGAATATTAACCGTCATTACCGGGGTAAGTGGCTCGGGAAAATCCACGCTGATCAAGAAGGTATTGTATCCTGGCATTGGTAAAATGTTGGGTACTGTACTCGATGAAAGCGGGAAATTTGACAAACTGGAAGGTGATATCAAGCAGGTGGACCGTGTGGAATTTGTGGACCAAAATCCAATCGGGAAATCTTCCCGCTCCAACCCGGTGACCTATGTGAAGGCCTATGATGCCATCCGTACCCTCTATTCGGACCAGCCCATTTCCAAGCAGCGGAGTTATAAACCCGCTTTTTTCAGCTTCAACGTAGACGGCGGCCGCTGCGAAGCCTGTCAGGGTGAAGGAACGCAGAAGATAGAAATGCAGTTTATGGCAGACATCTACCTAACCTGTGAATCATGTAAAGGGAGGCGGTTTAAGCATGAGATTCTAGAGGTGAAATACAAGGATAAGGACATCTCCGATGTCTTGGGTATGACGATTGATGAAGCCATGGAATTTTTTGCGGACAAGGCTCCCATCATCAATAAACTGCAACCTCTACAGGAAGTGGGCCTGGGCTATATCGGCATGGGGCAATCCTCCAATACCCTAAGCGGTGGTGAGGCACAGCGGGTGAAGCTGGCCTCCTTTTTGGGAAAAAGTGAATCAAAAAGTAAAGAACATATCCTCTTTATTTTTGATGAACCAACGACCGGATTGCATTTCCATGACATACGGAAATTGCTCCATTCCATAAACGCCCTAATCGATCAGGGGCATTCGGTGTTGATTATAGAACACAACACTGAGGTCATCATATCAGCCGATTGGGTAATTGATTTGGGCCCGGAAGGGGGCGAAAAAGGAGGATACATCACCTACGAAGGCACACCTGAAGGACTGATGGAGGTCCCCGACAATTACACTGGCAGATACCTTAAAGAAATGCACAGAGATTAATTTGTTGGTGGGAAGAAGGTCCGGTAGACTAAAATGAAAATTTCCGGATTCTTCCAATTTCATTGACGTCGATTTTTTATTCTTACCACTTTTGACTTTCCAATGCCATTATCTCCTTGTGTGGAATGCTGTAGTTTCCTTCCTTTGGCGTAATTTGTCGCGTGAATAATTGCGGATATTTATGGTTTTTAGGCTGCCAGCCTGTCACTGCTGGAAAAGGATTTTCAAATGTTAAAAAATAACAGTAATTTACACACCTAGAAATATCATGCAACCTCCATTTCTTTATGAAAAAGGGATGATTGCCAAATTAACCTTAGAAATTACCTTTTCTCCATGTTAAAGTTCAGTGCAAAGCTTGCTCTTGTTGTCCTTTTTGTATCCGTGATCGGTTGGATCACTTCCTTTCAGACAAAAAACGATTTTACACCCTATACACAGTCTATCCCAAATACAAACATCGCCTTTGACATGGTCCCAATACCGGGAGGTACTTTTATGATGGGTTCTGAGAAAGGAAACCCAGTGGCTACCCCTGATGAGTTTCCCCAGCATGAAGTCACTTTAGATCCTTTCTGGATGGGTACCCATGAGGTAACTTGGGATTTATTTGAGTTGTTTCTCGACAAGAACTTTGAGACTTCCATCAGCGAAGCACCACTTTCGCCGGAAGTAGACGGCTTAAGTCGCCCGTCGATTCCCTATTTGGATATGACCTTCGGGATGGGCAAAGAAAATAAGCCGGCAATAGGCATGACACAATATGGTGCTATTCAATATTGCCGTTGGCTTTACCTCAAAACCGGAATTTTTTACAGACTTCCAACGGAAGCGGAGTGGGAATACGCCAGCAGGGCCGGTTCGTCTACCGCATATTTCTTCGGTGACGATCCCGCTGACTTGGACAAATACGCCTGGTATGCGGCCAACAGTCAGGGAACTACACAGGAAGTAGGAAAGAAAGAGCCCAATCCCTGGGGGCTATACGACATATTGGGCAATGTACAGGAATGGACGATTGACCATTACCTTCCGGATGCCTATAAATTGCGCCAATCCAAGGGAACTAAAAACCCCTTGCACATGGATGAAGAACTATATCCAAAAGTTATCCGGGGCGGTAGTTACGCTAGCCCCCTCGAAGACCTCAGGTCTGCCAACCGGATAGCCAGTACTGCTACGTGGAAGCGCATCGATCCCCAAATCCCAAAAAGCCAATGGTGGTTTCCAGAGGCACCTTTTTTGGGAATGCGTGTGGTCCGGCCCGTGACCCCCCCGAGTGATGAGGAAATAGCTGCGTATTTTGGCACCATACCTTTAGAAGATTATTAACACAATAAACTAATATACCAATGGAACTTAACAAAAATAACCAACGGAGGGACTTTATCAAGACCTCCGCCATTCTTACCGGAGGGGCATTACTTAGCCCATTTTCCCTTCCAGGCGCTTATGCCGCAGGTAGTGATGTCATAAAGATAGCCGTTGTAGGCTGTGGTGGCCGTGGCACCGGGGCTGTTTTCCAAGCTTTCGAAACAGGCCATAACATCAAACTCGTGGGCATGGCCGATGCCTTTCAAGATAGACTGGACCAAGCCTATGACCGGATTCTGAATAAATATGGAGCCGATAAAGTGGTTGTGCCCGAGGGCAAAAAACTGGCTGGTTTTGAAGGATACAAGGAAGTAATGAAGGAGGCGGATGTTGTGATATTAGCAGCACCTCCCGGTTTCCGTCCGGATCACTTCGAAGAGGCTGTGCGTCAAAACAAGCAGATATTCATGGAGAAACCTGTGGCAACCGATGCGGTAGGCATTCGCAGGGTGTTGGCAGCTGCCGAAGAAGCCAAAGGCAAGAAGCTAAATGTTGTGGTAGGTTTGCAAAGGCATTATCAGGACAACTATATAGAGACTATAAAACGTGTACATGACGGTCAGATCGGAGATGTGATCGGTGGTCAGGTGTTCTGGAATGACGGCGGGGTATGGGTGCGTGAGCGTCAACCCGGTCAGACAGAGATGGAATATCAGATGAGAAACTGGTACTATTTCAACTGGCTTTGCGGAGACCACATCGTAGAGCAGCATGTGCATAATCTTGACGTGGCAAACTGGGTGAAAAACGGATATCCGGTAAAAGCGGAAGGTACCGGAGGTAGAACTGTGAGAAGAGGAAAAGACCATGGAGAAATTTTTGATCACCATGTAGTATTATTCACTTATGAGGATGGCACAGTCATCCATAGCGAATGCCGGCATTTCCCTGGGGCAGCGAACCGGGTAGATGAAAGCTTCCAAGGAACCACCGGAAAAGTATACATGAATGCCGGACACGTAGGGAGGATATCCAACTATAAAGGTTCGTCTATCTATGACCATAATGGGGAAGGCAACATTAATCCGTATCAAAAAGAACATAACGAATTGTTTGCGGCCATATCAAAAGGTGAATATAAATTTGCTGACGCCGAAAATGGCGCAAAGAGTACCATGACCTCTATATTGGGAAGGTATGCTACCTACTCCGGGAAAGTGGTGACTTGGGACGAAGCAATAAATTCAGATATCAACCTTAAACCAGATAGACTTGCATGGGATGCGATGCCTAAAAACGTACCCAATAGCGAAGGGTTTTATGCATTTGCGGTACCCGGTCAAAGCAAGGTAGTATAATTAAATAACCCTTCATGGAAAGACGAAAATTCATAAGAAACCTATCTCTGGGTACGGCTGTAGGCCTCACTGGAGCTTCTGTAGTACCTGCAGCTCAGGCTAGCTCATTGGCAGACAAGACATTCAACCTCAACTATGCCCCACATTTCGGCATGTTCAAAAACTCAGCCGGAGAGGATCTGATCGATCAGCTGAATTTTATGTATGAAAGAGGATTCCGAAGTTTGGAGGACAATGGTATGATGGGGCGGCCAGTGGACGTTCAGGAAAAAATTGCCAGCCAAATGGCCAAGCTCGGCATGGACATGGGCGTATTTGTGCTGGACAAAGGAGGCAACGGTGCCAACACATTCGCATCCGGATCTCAGGAGCATACTGATATATTTCTCGACGGTTGCCGAAGAGCGGTGGAGGTTGCTAAGCGGGTGAATGCGAAATGGATCACGGTAGTACCCGGTGACTTTGACAGGAGACTTCCGATTGACGTACAAACCGCAAATGTAATCGAAACCCTTCGAAAAGGCGCTGAGATTCTTGAACCACATGGTTTGGTTATGGTGTTGGAACCCCTAAGCGATACCCCAAACTTATTTTTGCGTACATCTACCCAGACCTATTTGATCTGCAAAGGGGTGAACAGCCCTTCCTGCAAAATCCTTTATGATGTGTACCATATGCAGAAGAATGAGGGAAATCTAATTACCATGATGAATCACTGCTGGGATGAAATAGCCTACATTCAAATTGGAGATAATCCCGGTCGGAAAGAACCCGGAACAGGGGAAATAAATTACCTAAACGTATTCAAGTACCTTCACGAGAAAGGATATCGCGGCATTTCCGGAATGGAACATGGCAATGCGCTGCCCGGTAAAGATGGTGAAGAATCCTTGATCGCCGCTTATAGAAAAGCAGATAGTTTTATGTAAATCCCTAGTGGGAACCTATAAAAAAACACCTTTTGGAAAATCAAACAAATGAAATTCCGAAAGGTGTTTTTATTTTTGGGAGGCCTCCAACTGCGCTGGCTTTTTCTCCAGCAATCCTTTGCGCTTTAATATAGTCTCCACAAAACGAATTTCATTTTCGGAATTGAAGGACTTATACGGGAGATATATAAATTGGGCTTTAGACATGATAAATAAGAATGCATCCTTTCTGATGGCCGCTTTTTTGATCATATCCCACTTGATGGGCATACCTTCCCGTGCACTGACTTTCATTAATATCTGCCGGGAGTCTATTTCATAGGCCATTTTATTAAACATGATCTTGTTCTGTTCCATTTGTGTAACCCCGGCAAATTGAATCAACCAAAACAACCAGTATAAGGCGTAGGCTAACAAAGCCATGCTAATCCACCACCAAGAAGGTATCCATAAATAGCCCAGACAGATAGCAAGTGCTATAAGGGCCACCCACCATTGTTCCTTTAGGATATTCTTTAATCCAAGTTTGATATATGTTCCAGTTGGCAACTGGTATTTCTTTGTTTTTACGATCATCAGTAACAAATTTTAATCCGCAAATATCCCACCATATCCCTTACATAGCAAGTTAAAAGTGCAATTGACAAGTTATTTTAAACTATTTTTAACAATGGGATAAAGTATGGTGTTTAATATATTGACTTGTTGGCATTAATATTGTAATTTCAAAGCGATTAAAGGGATTGTATATGAGTAGTTTAGTAATAGATTTGATTTTATGTGGCGTAGCTTACGTAGTATTAATTTATTTCGTAGCTACACTCACTAAAGCCCGGATTAATAAAAACCGAAATAACAACGATGACGATGGAGACGGTGGAATAGAAGATTTTACCCCGCCGAAAATAGATCTCCCACCGGGAATAATTTGGCCTACCGACGATATTGGAAAACCTACCAAAACCTCCCCACTGGAGGCTTAGCTGCAATTTTTACATATTCCTTGGACCAGTAGGCTAGTCTCTTTGCTTATATACCCTTCCGGCAAAGATATTTTTGGAAGAATCAATTCTTGAATGCAGTTAGTGTTTCCACATACTTCACATTTAAAATGAACATGCTCGTGGTCATGATGGGCTTCGTCATGGTCGTGGGCACAGAGGGCATATTTTGTCGTGCCGCTGTCATCCAAGACCTTGTGGATAAGGTCGCTATCCAAAAAGGTCTTGAGGGTTCGGTATATGGTAACCCTGTCGAAGTTTTCTTTGAGTGCTTCCTCCAAATCCGCATGGGATAAGGCTACATTCTTTCCGATGAAAGTAGCCAATACGTCCCTTCTACAGCTAGTTACACGAAGATTGTTTTCCTTTAATATATCCGATGTGTTTTCGGTCATGATATTTCTCCTACCTCATTTTGTTCCAACTCTTAAATATTAGGACTGCACCGGCTATTGCAATGATGGTAGCGATGCTCCCACCCAGCACATTCCCGTAAATCCAAAATCCTGTAGCAAACAGCGCCGCATATACCATAATGGAACCTACCAGCATCAACCCAATTTCCATAGGCAACTGACCCTGCTCCGCTTTCTGCTCAGGATAGCGGTCCAGCAAACTTTTCCATCCCCAGGATGCCGGACGTACTTTCTCATAAAAGGCAAGCAAAACCTTGTCGTCCTCCGGTTTGGTAAACAAAGTTACTAAAATCCAGGTAATTGTGGTTATGCTTACCCCAAGAAGGAGTTTTAGATAGCTCATTTCCGGTGGAATAGGTAAAAAACCCAATTTGTTATGAATTGATTCAAAATACACCGCCACAATAAAGGAAATTACCATTGCGGAAATTTCAGTATAGGCATTGATCCTCCACCAAAACCATCGTAGTATAAAGATAAGACCAGTACCTGCGCCTATTTGGAGCAAAATATTAAAAGCTTCCAACGCATTGGACAGGTAGAGGGCCAGAATAGCCGCCAGAACCATCAATGCTACCGTCGAGAGTCTACCTACCAATACTTGATTCTTGTCGGAGGCTTGTTTATTGACAAAACGCATGTAGAAATCATTCACAACATAGGATGATCCCCAGTTCAAGTGGGTTGATAGGGTGGACATCACCGCTGCGATCAAAGAGGCCAGCACAATCCCCGTCAAGCCTGTAGGCAGATAGGTCAACATGGCTGAATAAGCCAAGTCATTCCCCAATTTATCTACAGGGATCTGCGGGAAGGCCGCCTGCATATCACTTACTTGCGGGAAGATAATCAACGATGAAAGCGCAATAATGATCCATGGCCAAGGACGCAATGCATAATGGGCGACGTTGAAAAAGAGCGTTGCTCCTATGGCATTCTTTTCATCTTTTGCCGAAAGCATACGCTGGGCAATATATCCCCCTCCACCAGGCTCTGCTCCCGGGTACCATGTAGCCCACCATTGAATGGCAATGGGCATGATAAACAAAGGAATGAGCAGATTCCAATCATCAAAATCCGGGATCAAATTCAGTTTATCAGAGACGTTTGGATGGGTTAACAGGTTGTTTAGCGAACCGATTTCCGGCAAGCCGACGATGTAGTAAGCCGCGCCAAAAGATCCAACTATCGCTATAAAAAACTGGAAAAAATCTGTCAGAAGTACTCCCTTTAACCCTCCCAATGAGCTATAAATTACGGTAACTACCGAAACTAATAACAGGGTAGACAAGGGACTAAGTCCCAACATAATGCCAAAGATCTTAATAGCGGCCAACAACACAGTCGCCATAATGACCACATTAAAGAATACTCCCAAATATATCGCACGGAACGCCCTTAGAAAGGCGGCAGACTTACCTCCGTATCGAATTTCATAAAACTCCAAATCTGTCGTCACCTCTGACCTTCGCCAGAGCTTGGCGTAAACAAAAACTGTCAACATGCCTGTAAGCAGAAAGGCCCACCATACCCAGTTTCCGGATACACCGTCTTTTCGGACAATATCGGTTACCAAATTTGGCGTATCTGCGGAAAATGTAGTGGCGACCATGGAAACTCCCAACAACCACCAAGGCATGTTCCTCCCCGATAAAAAAAATTCTTTGGCACTTTTTCCTGCTGTTTTGGAGGCAATCACCCCAATAAGCATGGAAATCACAAAAAAAGCAATGATGATGGCCCAATCTAATCCGGATATATTCATGTGTTTATAATTGATTTTTAATGGTCACATGGAATCTCGCATGGTGTATAATCATCCCTGTGTGTGACGTTCCTGTCATGCTCGATTTCATGTGTTGATGAAGCTAAAGATGATTATGTGCTTTGATAAATAATTTTTCGATGCCAATGTAATTATGTTTCAAATAAATAAAATTTTAATCAACTCTCCCAGCTTTTATTATAATTTTAAATAATTGACTGCTTGTCAGTACTCTTTAGCACGATCCATTTCCCCCTTCTGGATTGGATTGGGAGTAAATATAAATGGTTTGAAACAGTAATAAACAAAACTGTTGTATTTTTACAGGAGTATTACAAAAATTGGCATCAAATAGACCAGTAGTAGAGATGTTTATTTTTAAAACCTCCCGGTAAAAAACTAATGTATGGAAAACTCAATAGTTGAGGCTGTATTAAAGCAATATCCCTTTGAAATAACGTCCTTGGAATGTTCTCCTTTTGGATCCGGACACATCCACAGTACCTATAGGGTAAAGGTTGGCGGGGACGTATATATATTACAGGAGTTCAACGATCAGGTGTTCAAGTTTCCAGAACGGATTTCAGGGAATTTGCAGGTGTTGTTAAACGAACTTCAACCTGGTGCTTTGCCCTATGAATTACCACTACCCGTGAAAAATAAGATCGGGAAATTTTTTACTTCCATAAGCGGTCGGTTGTTCAGGCTGTTTCCGTTTGTGTCAGGTGTGACCAAAGACAGTGTGGACAATCCGCATCAGTCCAAGTTGG
>DATHWC010000353.1:0-13109 GCA_035460985.1 Lunatimonas sp. | reverse complement strand
TTTGATCAGGTAATCAGTGCCGAGGACCCTGAAAAACTGATGATGAACCTGCATACTGCGCAGACATTCATATTTCTAGCGGAAAAAACTAGGGGTTTTGTTGCCGAAAAATAATGTAGTTCAGGTCTGTTGTTTTCTACTTCAAAACAATCCTTTCATTCTGCACTAGGTACCGTCTGCGCAACGTGGGATGAAATTCCTAAAGTTTTAATCCGTTTTATAAGTCCAACTGCGAGACAACGTTATGGAAAATAAAAACAATCAATTTAAATATCCAGGTACAAGAGTTGCCTTAGATGGCAATACTGCTGTTGCCATGTGTGAGCGTGAATCCACAGATGCAGCAGGGGCCTTTCCCATTACCCCATCCACCCAAATGGGGGAATACTGGGCGGAAGCAGCCGCCATCGGCCATCTTAACATCTCGGATAGGCCCTTGATTTTTATTGAACCTGAAGGTGAACATGCAGCGGCGGCAGTAACTGCCGGACTTTCCATGACAGGGTTACGTGCAGCAAACTTTTCCTCAGGGCAGGGAATTGCCTATATGCATGAATCATTATATGCGGCTGTGGGCAAAAGACTGACTTATATTCTCAACATCGGTGCCCGGGCCATGACCAAATCCACACTCAACGTACATGCGGGCCACGATGATTACCATGCCATTGATGACACCGGATTTTTTCAGTTTTTTGCCAAAAACGCTCAGACCGTCGCTGACCTCAATATCATTGCCCACCGCATAGCTGAATTGGCCTTAAATCCCGGTATTGTTGCCCAAGATGGATTTTTGACGACTCACCTGATTGAATCCTTAATGCTGCCGGAGCGGGAATTGATCAAAGAATTTCTTGGCCGTCCTGATGACATCATCAATACCCCAACGCCTTCACAAAGAATGATTTATGGTGAAATGAGGAGAAGAATACCTGAGATTTGGGATGTTGATAATCCCATGATGGCAGGAATTGTCCAAAACCAAGACTCCTACATGCAGAGTGTGGCTGCCCAGCGTCCCTTTTTCTTCGACCATATCAAAGAATTGACGGACCAATCTTTTGAAGATTACTACAAATTGACCGGAAGGAAATATGAAAGGGTCATGACCTACAAAGCCGAAGACGCAGATTATCTTATTCTTGGACAGGGCAGTGTAGTTCCCAGTGCGCAGGCAGTGGTAGACTATTTGAGAAAAACCCGGGGTATTAAAATAGGGGTGGTGGATTTGGTGATGTTCCGACCATTTCCTGCTGATCTTTTGGGCGGTATTCTGAAAGGCCGAAAAGGTGTGACAATCCTTGAAAGGTTAGACCAGCCATTGGCAGAGGATTCTCCCATCATGCGGGAAACAAGGGCCGTCATTTCAAAATGTATTGAAAACGGTAACTTCAAAAAAGACAAACCCTATTCTGAATTGGCCACATACACTTCTAGTGATATGCCCCCCCTATATACAGGGTCATTTGGAATGGGAAGCCGCGACCTTCAGCCAGAGGGGATTATTGGGGCAGTTGAAAACATGCTTCCAAATGGGAAGCACAAAACAAGATTTTATTTGTCCATAGATTTTATCAGGGAAAATGCCTTCACCCCAAAACAAAGAGCCCATCAGGAAACCATTATGGAATCCTACCCCTTGGTAAAAGATCTGGCTGTGCATGGCTCTGAAAACCCCAACCTGATGCCCAAAGGCGCCATTACGGTAAGGTTCCACTCTGTAGGTGGCTGGGGTGCCATTACAACGGGTAAAAACTTGGCCATTACGCTTTTTGAATTATTGGGATATGACATCAAAGCCAACCCCAAATATGGTTCTGAAAAGAAAGGCCAACCTACTACGTACTACCTTGCCGCCGCTCCAGAACCGATCAAGATTAACTGTGAATACTACTTCGTGGATGTGGTTCTTTCTCCCGACCCTAATGTATTTAAGCATACCAATGCCCTGGCAGGTTTAAAAAAGGGGGGAACCTTTATCATTCAAAGTGAGCGGAAAACTGCCGATGAAGTTTGGATGGATATACCGAAACACTACCAAAAACTAATTATAGACAATGAAATCAGGATCTTCTACGTCGATGGGTTTAAAATTGCCAGAGAGGAAGCTACAGATCCCGAACTGCAGTTGAGGATGCAGGGGATTGCCTTCCAGGGTGCCTTCTTTTCAGCATCCCCATTGATGGAGAAAGCGGGACTCACCGATGTGGCACTATTGAAAGCCATCGAAGACCAGTTACAACATAAGTTTGGCAGCAAAGGCCAACGGGTGGTCGATGACAATATGCGCGTCGTAAGGCGTGGTTTTGATGAAGTGTATGAAATCAAAAACAAGGTTTTTGGTGCCCAAACAGAAAAAACCAACGGGCAATTGATAGCCGCTATACCAAGCATTCTCAAAACGACCCCTCAGAGTGAATCCAAGCTGAGTGATATCCACAGGTTTTGGGAACAAACAGGTAATTTCTACCAGACAGGTCAGGGCAATGACAACCTAACCGATCCTTTCATTGGATTGAGTGTGATGCCCGCAGCGTCTTCCTTGTTCAGGGACATGACGGGAATTCGGTTTGAGCATCCGGAATGGGTACCAAACAATTGCACTGCCTGCGGTGACTGCTACACCGTTTGCCCAGATACCGCCATACCTGGGTTGGTCTCTGAGTTGTCCGATGTCTTGGATACAATCTTGAAGCGGGTGAAAAAGAATCACGACAAACTGGAGTTTTTGCCCAAAGCAGTCAAACAATTAGAACCTAGGGTGCGCACACTTTTCAATGAACCCCATAATGGAGCTACGGTCAATAATCTGATCAATGAAGCCATTGACGAGGTGATTGCCCAAGAGACAAAAGAATCCTTGCTTTCAACTGAATTGGAATGGTTCAGGGAAGAACTGGGTGATTTTCAATTTGCCTTGACAAGACCGTATTATGATCTGCATGAGAAAAAGGAATCCAACAGTGGAGGCTTGTTCAGCATCACGGTAAATCCAAATACCTGCAAAGGCTGTATGGAATGTGTTCAAGTCTGTAATGATGATGCTTTGAGAATCGTGAAGCAGACGGATGAGTCTGTTAGCAGACTTCGCAAAGAGTGGAGTGTATGGAGCGACCTTCCCAATACCCCTAAAAAATTCAACCGTGTTGATGATTTGGAAGAAAAGATCGGTCCGTTGGAGACCATCTTGTTGGATAAAAATGCCTATCAAAGTTTTGCCAGCGGAGATGGGGCCTGCTTGGGTTGTTCCGAAAAATCCGTGGTTCACCTGTTTATGGCTACCGTGGAATCCTTGATGATTCCAAGGGTAGAGAAACATGTGGCCTATCTTGAGGAACTGATCGGGAAACTGGAAAAACACATCCAATTGAAGCTCATGAATACGGTGAATATTTTGGACACCAACATGATGTCCAGAATTATGTCAGAAATAAACGGTGGAGACCTGACCATGGCAGAAATTGCCAGTAGGATGGATTCTGAAAAAGGTTCATCTCCCATTGATCAGGAATGGTTAAGTGAGACCACCCAAATGCTTACCGGATTAAAACATCTGCATTGGAAATATACCAAAGGAACTACCGGAAATGGGCGCTCAACGATGGGAATGTCGAATGCAACCGGCTGTACATCTGTTTGGGGCAGTACTTATCCCTATAATCCATATCCATTCCCTTGGGCCAACCACCTCTTTCAGGACAGTACCTCCATGGCAATGGGGATATTTGAAGGGCATATGTCCAAAATGGCCGATGGCTTCAAACTTATCCGAAAAGCTGAATTGGAGATAAATGGCAATTATAATTCCCGTGAGCAGAAAGAGTTCTTTACCTATTTCAACTGGGGCCAGTTTACCGACGAGGAGTGGAAACTTTGTCCACCCGTGGTCGCCTTGGGCGGGGATGGTGCCATGTACGATATCGGTTTCCAGAACTTATCTAGAATGATGGCTTCAGGTAAGCCCATCAAAGTCGTGGTGGTAGATACCCAAGTATATTCCAATACCGGCGGACAGGCATGTACATCAGGATTTATCGGACAGGTTTCTGATATGGCCCAATTTGGCAAAGTCTGGAAAGGAAAACCAGAACCCAGAAAAGAAATTGGATTGATAGCCATGGCGCATAGAAATACCTATGTCCTCCAAGGCACCTTGGCCAACACCAGTCAAATGATTGAAGGCTTTATTGACGGTCTCATGACCAAACGGCCTGCTTTGTTCAACCTGTATACCACTTGCCAACCGGAACATGGTGTTGCGGATGATATGGGTGCGCATCAGGCAAAATTGGCGGTGGAATCCAGGGCATATCCGCTATTCCGATACAATCCTGACAAAGGAGTCACTCCTCAGGAGGCCTTTGACCTGGAGGGTAATCCGGCCATGCATCAAAACTGGCCAACATACCAACTTAAATACATTGAAAACAACCGTCAAAAAACCATGGAAGTTGCCATGACCTTTGCGGATTTTGCCTTGACAGAGGCTCGTTTCAGAAAGCATTTCCGAAATGCTCCCCGGGACACCTGGAATGAAAATATGCTGGTGTTGGAAGAATTTTTGGAAATGGAAAAAAGTGAAAGAGAAGGTAAATTTCCATTCATCTGGGCGGTGGACAGAAAGCAACACCTTACCCGGGTATTGGTCGCCAAGACGATGGTGGAATCCTGTGAAGAGCGACGTGATTTCTGGATCATGCTCAAAGCTATAGCGGGTGTAAAACCTGAAAGCAAAATGCCTGCGGAGGATCTGGAAAGTAAAGTGAGGGCTGAAGTGATAGGAAGGATTGCCAAAGGTTTGATGAAAATGGCAGGGGATGATGGTGCAGGGATACTGGATATAGATGGAGAAAAAATGGAAGCGGCCAAACCAGCCGATGCCGGAACCAATGGCCAATCCATGTCCCCTTGGTTGGAAACAGAGTTCTGTACCTCATGCGATGAATGCATCAAATTGAATCCCAATATGTTTGCCTACAACGACGATAAGAAGGCCTTCATCAAAGACCCCAATGCGGGACCGTATCAGGACTTGGTAAAAGCAGCTGAAAAATGTACCGCAGGTGTGATTCATCCCGGATTGCCGGCAGACAGAAGTGAAGCTGACATAGATAAGTGGATCAAACGAGGCGAAAAATTCAACTGATACCGTGCTGACCTCACTGAAAAAAACCTTTAAACATGGTGTCCATCCGCCCGAAAACAAGGAGGAGACAAATGGTCTGCCCATTAGGCAGTTTCCATTTGCCCCTATGATCATTCTGCCCATGCAGCAGCATATCGGGAATCCTGCCCAGATTATTGTCAAGGAAGGGCAGGAGGTATCAAGGGGACAATTGTTGGCAAAAGCCAATGGATATATGTCAGTGCCCATGCATTCCCCGGTATCGGGTAAAATAAGGAAAATTGCCAATGTTCCGCTTATTTCCGGTCAAACTTCTCCGGGCATTTACCTGGAACCTTTTCCTTATTCAGGTCAGGAAGTCGTTGAAGGTAATCCAATATCCTTAGACGCAAGTCCCGAAGAAATCCTGAAAGGTATTCAGGATGCGGGAATTGTGGGTTTGGGAGGCGCTGCTTTCCCTACCCATGTCAAACTCAAAATCCCCGAAGGGAAAATCTGCGATCACCTTATCATCAACGGAATTGAATGTGAACCCTATTTGACCACCGACCACCGGGTCATGTTGGAGCAGGCAGATGATATCTTCTCAGGAATCAGGTATTTACTGAAAGTAACAGGTGCCAAGGAAGTCATTATTGGAATTGAGGCCAATAAGCAAGATGCCGCTGATCATCTCTCCTCTAAAGTCCCCTCGGATTTGCCTGTCAAAGTACAGGTTGTTCCGGTGAAATACCCACAGGGAGCAGAGAAAATGCTGATTACGGCTTTGTTGGGCAAGGAAGTTCCTTCGGGAGGATTGCCCATTGAAGTCAATACCGTGGTGGTGAATGTAGCTACAACTGCGGAAATCGGACGACTTTTGCCCCATGGTCAAGGCATACAGGAGCGTGTGATTACCATTACAGGACCCGGTGTCAGGAAAAAAGGAAATTACCTGATCCCCGTCGGAACGCCATTGCGCTATGTGCTGGAACAGGTCGGTGCTGTAGAAAATATCAGTGAAGTATATATGGGAGGGCCTATGATGGGCGTATCCGCGTCAAGTTTGGATATCTCGATCGTAAAAGGAACTTCAGGTATCGTTGTCTTTGGAGATAATGAGGTAAGAAAGGTGGATAAAATCTACCCCTGTATCAAATGCGGTGCTTGCTTGGATGCATGTCCTATTTTACTGAACCCTTCCAAGCTTGGGATTTTGGCAAAATTCGAGGCCTATGATACCATGGCTGAAGAATTTAATCTCATGGATTGCTTCGAATGTGGCTCATGTTCCTATGTGTGTCCCTCAAACATTCCTTTGGTGCAATATTTCCGCCTTTCCAAAGGAATAATCAGAAAAAGAAATTCAGCTAAACAGCAGAAATCAAATGCTTAGCAAGACCCTTCATATCAGCACCTCTCCCCACATCAAAAAAGGTGTATTCACTGACATGATTATGAAAAATGTGGTCTTGGCATTGATTCCTGTTGCTTTGTTTTCAGTTTATGCTTTTGGGATTAATGCATTTTTGGTCATTAATATTTCAGTCATTGCGTGTGTTTTTACCGAACACTTGTTGTGCAGGTGGTCAAATCAGGAAAGCACTATTTCGGATTGGTCGGCAATCATTACCGGACTTCTTTTGGGATTGACCTTGCCGCCGATTTTCCCGCTATGGATGACTTTCCTTGGAGGGGTCATGTCCATAGCATTGGGCAAATTTGTTTTTGGAGGCTTGGGCTACAATGCCTTTAATCCAGCCTTAGTGGGTAGGGCCATCTTACAGGCAGCTTTTCCTGTAGCCATCACTACCTGGCACCCGTCCTTTTTGGAAGATCGATTTGTCAGTATTTCCAACTCTGTCTTGGCAATTCCTTTTGCTAAACCGATAGTAGATGGAATATCCAGCGCAACGCCCCTTTCAGCATTCAAGTTTGAACATATCACCACGGATAGTGCAGATCTTGCCTTGGGATTGGTCAGTGGGTCAACAGGTGAAACCTGTGCATGGCTGATCGCCTTAGGCGGTGTATATCTGATTTACAAGAAAATGATGAACTGGAGAATTCCAGTCACGATTCTGTCAACTGTTTTTGTTTTAAGCGGGATCCTGTATCTTTTTGATAACCAAATTTACCCCTCACCCATGTTTATGCTCTTTTCAGGAGGACTGATGCTTGGTGCTGTATTTATGGCTACCGATATGGTGGGTTCGCCCATCACGCCTTTGGGCATTGTCATTTATGGGATATTTATTGGAGTATTAGTGGTAGTCATCCGAATTTGGGGAGGTCTTCCTGAAGGCGTGATGTATGCCATTTTATTGGGAAATGCCCTTACTCCACAAATTGACAGTTTGATCAGGCCGAAAGTATATGGGACTAAAAAAGCCATGTCATGAGCACCAATAAAAGCATACAAACCGGGTCAACAGGAAGCAGCAAAAAAATGCTGACCGCCATGGTAGGTATCGGAGTGTTCTGTGCCTTATTGATTGTGTTGACCTATGAAGGAACCAAAGAAAGAATTGATACGCTCAAAGCGGAAGCATTGGAGAATGCGGTTTTCAATGTATTGCCCGGAATCACAAAAACGAGGATTTATGAATTGACAGCTGAAGGGACTTTTATTCCTTCTGATGGTTTGGACCGAAGCAAGACAGTGGTTTATGCAGGCTTTGATGATAGCGAAACTTTTAAAGGAGTAGCCATTGAAGCAAGTGGGCAGGGCTATGCGGATGTCATCCGTATTTTGTATGGCTACGATCCATCTTCGCAAACAGTAGTGGGATTTTATGTGCTTGAAAGTAAAGAGACCCCGGGATTGGGGGATAAGATTGAAAAGGATGAGAACTTCCTGGCCAATTTCAAAGCTTTAGTTGTCAAACTCAATGCTGATTTGAGCCAAGTGGAAAATAAAGTTATTCCGGTCAAAAAAGGTGGCAAGACCCAACCCTGGGAAGTGGAAGGAATTACAGGCGCTACCATTTCTTCCCGGACTATCGGGAATATTTTGGGTGAAAGTACCGCAATCATGGTTCCCCTGATTTATGATCAAAGGGAAAGTTTTAAAGTCAATAAAGATTAAAAATGAGCACAGGGATAACAAAAAATCCGGAAATCAAAGCGGTACCAAGCTCCACCGATGAATTTATCAAAGGACTTTGGCGAGATAATCCTGTGTTTGTGCAGGTCTTGGGCATGTGTCCTGTTTTGGCAGTTTCCAACACCGCGCAAAATGCACTTGCCATGGGATTGGCTACGGCTTTTGTCCTTCTGATGTCTAATGTACTGGTGGCTTCCTTGCGTAATTTCATACCCAAACAGGTACGTATTGCCTCCTACATTTTGATCATAGCGACTTTCGTGACCGTGGTGGATTATGCCATTCAGGCCATCAGTGTAGATTTGCACAAAAACCTCGGTGCCTTTATTTCCCTGATTGTTGTCAACTGTCTTATCCTAAGCAGGGCCGAAGCTTTTGCATCCAAAAACACCATCGGAAAATCCATCATGGATGCCTTGGGAATGGGGGTAGGGTTTGTCTTTGCCTTGTTTTGTTTGGGTGCCGTCCGTGAAATACTCGGAAACGGGACCTTCTTTGACATATCCCTTTTTCCCGATTCATTTCAGGCATGGATCATCATGATATTACCGGCCGGAGGGTTTTTCACGTTGGCACTTTGGCTCGTACTGTTCAATTTCTACAAACTTAAAATGGCAAAGGCATGAACACGGAATCCTATTGGAGCATATTTATCAATGCCAGTTTAGTCAACAACTTCGTTTTGGCCTATTTTCTGGGCATCTGTCCTTTTATGGGTGTTTCCGGAAAAATGGATACTGCCAGCAAAATGGGCGGGGCGGTGACCTTTGTGATGTTGATCAGTTCGGTTTGTGCTTATGGCATACATGCCTTGTTGGTGGCCATCAATGCGCCTTTTCTGCAATTGATAAGCTACATCGTCGTGATTGCTTCCACGGTACAATTGGTGGAGATGTTTATCAAAAAAATGAGTCCGGCCCTATTCAGGGCTTTGGGGATTTTCCTGCCGCTAATTACCACCAACTGTGCCATATTGGGTTTAGCTTTATTCCAGACCAACAAGGGATATAATCTTTCCCAAAGTCTGGTGTATGCCCTTGGTGCCGGTGCCGGTTTTACACTTGCCCTACTCTTGATGGCAGGTATCAGGGAGCAATTGGAATTTGCCGAAGTACCCAATGTGGTGAAAGGAACCGCCATTACTTTGCTGGTAGCAGGGATATTGTCGTTGACATTTATGGGTTTTTCAGGATTAGGTTAAAAAAAATAAAAACTGACAGGTTTAAAGACCAGAAAGCATTAGTAAGATCATTGAAATGTAAAAACCTGACAGGTTTCTACCTTAAAGGATTAAGTTGACAAAGTACGATTAATAATACATTGACATGGAAACATTACTGACATATGCAATTGGAATCGGGGCGATAGTCGTCATGATGCTTGCTTGGGTCTGGGTTCAGTCCCGATGGAGGGAAACTTTTTCGGAGAATATCTCCGATGAGGATGTTCTGGCCGAAAGAAGAAGCTGCGGCAACTGTGGTTGTGTGAAAGTGTGTAAGAAAAAATAGTACACCTTCGGTCTCCCGTCTTCCAACCAGAATAACTTAAAATAAAAAGCTAAAAATCTAAATAACATTGCTATGTCCTATCTATCAGACCTCAATACAAAGCAGCAATATAAGGCCAAGGTGAAAAAATCAGAGCGCCTTACCCCTGCAAATACGGAAGAAATACGCGAGATTGTACTTGAAGTCGGTAGCCCTGAATTCAAGTGCAAGGTGGATCAAAGTTTTGGTGTTCTTGTTGAACATAAGAGTGACTTCGGCAACGAGTTTCACCATCGATTGTACAGTGTGGCTGACATCCCTGGAACAAAAAACGGCAATGCCAATATCACCATGTTGGTCAAACGTTGTTCCTATGTGGATGATTTTAGTGGGGAACTGTATCATGGCGTGAGTTCAAATTACCTCTGCGACCGCCAAGTTGGAGATGAAATCACCATCACGGGACCCTTTGAATTGCCATTTAAAGTTCCTGATGATAAAAATTCCAATCTGATATTGATAGGCATGGGAACAGGTATAGCGCCTTTCCGTGCGTTTATCAAGCATATCTACAGCGAAGTAGGAGACTGGAAAGGAAAGATCAGGTTGTTCTATGGGGCAAAAAGTGGCTTGGAACTCCTGTACCTCAATGACAAAGATGGTGACTTGACCAATTATTATGATGAAGCTACATTTGAAGCTTTTCATGCCCTAAGTCCCCGGCCACATTGGGAAGATCCGATTTCATTGGATGCTGCCATTGAGGATAGGGCAGAGGAAATTCTGGAGCTCCTGAACTATTCCAACACCTACATCTACATCGCAGGATATGAAAAAGTAAAGGAGAATCTCAACAAGGCATTTATCAACATCATGGGCTCCAAAGAAAAATGGGACAACCGAAAAGCGGAATTGATAGCGGGGAAAAAATGGGCTGAGGTGATTTATTAGGGAATCGGATGTGACCTTTGAGGTTTTTAAAACCTCGAAGGTCTTAAATCAAGTTCCAAATAAAACAGAACGTAACTAAGATTCACAAAGGAATAAGTTAAAAGTGTTCAAATAAAAGGCTCAAAAAACATCAAAAGCCAGTGCCAAGAATTGGGAGGTTGAATAAATGAAACGCTGTTAAAAAGTGTCAAGTAAATTAAGGACCAGACAGACTTCCGTCTTGAAAAACAAATAATGAAATAAAACACCAACACCCCCATGACAATACTAATCGCTGTACTTGCACTTGGCGGACTGACGTTTCTATTAGCTTTGATGCTGATCATTGCCAATAAGAAACTCTATGTCTATGAAGATCCGAGGATTGATGTGGTGGAAGGGATGCTTCCCCATGCCAACTGCGGTGCCTGTGGCTATCCCGGTTGCAGGCCTTTTGCGGAAGCCTTAGTGAAAGGGGAAATGCTGCCGGGTAAATGTACCGTAAGCAGTGAAGAAGGCCGCAATGAAATAGCTGGTTTTTTGGGAGTGGATACAGGTTCGGAAGAAAAACGGGTGGCGCGGCTTGCCTGTGCCGGCGGTATCAACGTAGCCATTAACCGCGCCAACTACGAAGGAATGAGCAGTTGTCGCGGGGCAGCTTTGATTTCAGGTGGGGGCAAGGGTTGTTCTTGGGGTTGTTTGGGGCATGGAGACTGTGAGGAGGTATGTGATTTTGATGCCATCAGCATGAATGCCTTTGGTATTCCCGTAGTGGATGAGGCAAAATGCACCGCCTGCGGGGATTGTGTGGAGGTTTGCCCCAAAGATCTTTTTTCTATTCATCCTGTAAGCCACAGATTATGGGTGGCCTGTAAAAGTTTGGAAGCAGGGGATGGGGTTTTGGAAGATTGTGAAGTGGGCTGCACCGCCTGTGGCAAATGCGCCATGGATGCCCCCAATCTGATCACCATCATCCATAATCTGCCTGTCATCGACTACTCGAAAAACCACCAAACCCAGGTGCCTATCCAAAGATGCCCGACTGGTGCGATTGTTTGGATAGATGAAAAGGAAGGCGTTATCAAAGGCGCTGGAGCTAAAAAAATTATACGGAAGGGGAAGTTGAAAATGGGGGAGAGTTGAGTTTTTAGCTTTTTCAACTTTACCCATTTAGTTTATTTTTTACCTGGAAATAGTTTGATTATGGGTTAAATGGCCTTAAGTACCAATGCATATTCATAAGAAATAAACTGCTTTCCATGAATATTTTCCAACCACCCTTTTTCGAGATGGCTAATTTCAACTATCCCATTTGTTGAAATGTCTTTAAATTGAGATGTGATATTTTCAAGTGTGACAAGTTCTTCTTTTGTAAAAACTTCTGAATTGAATGGTCTATCTTCTCTACCAATTAATTTTTCTACTCTAATTCCATCTGCCTTATCCTCATAAAATATATCTATTACATCATTTTCAGATAAATTTTCAAAGATAGTTTCAAACATATTGGGAACAGGGCCAAAATTTATTGCTTTGTATTTAACTCCGCTTATAGAATTTCCAAAATATTTGAAGTAAGAAAAATCTGCATAAAATAGCAGCTTGTTCATCTTTGTTTTAAAGCATGGTATTTTTTGGGCAAAGAAAACAATCATTTCGACAAATTTTTCGAGGTTTGGCTTACTATAGCCTGTCAAAATATTGGCCTCATCATCACCCATTAAATAATCCTCGAGATTGATTAGTTTTTGTTTGTCTAAAGATATTAACCGATCAATTCTTTTTAGAAGATCAATTTTTGTGTTGTTAGATTTCGGGTTCCAATCCTCAACCAGGCTCTTAAGTTTAAAAGGGTCCCTAGCAAGTTTAATCAAATTGGCATTTGCCAAGGAAGGAAGTTCGCCCTTCTCATAAAGTCCGTATGTATTTTGACCAAAACCCAGAATTTCTCCCATCCTAATTGCGGAGAGACCATATTTTTCTCTTATTTCAATGATCTCTTCTCGTTGAGGAATATGATTTTTTGCCCGGTAGGCATGCTCTACCATCAACAGATTGTATTCATCCAATTCTGTTGTCGTAAATTTCTCTCCTGTATCCTCGCACAAGTAAAATTGGAATCTTGTTTTAATTTCTTCCTTCCGAAAAGTGACAGTTCGTACCTCATGCTTTAAAGGCATTTCTTTTCCAGTGAATGGACTTTTCATAAAATGGTTATTTGAAAGGGTATTTTAATTTTCTCTCGGCAAAATGAAATGAAATACAAAGCACTTTTGAACCTAGTATTCCTTTTGTAATCTTAATATAGATCTCTTGCCCTTTTACAATTTTCCCAAAGACCCACATTTCTTTGGTACCGTGAATTTCCTCCGGTTTAGGACCTTCTGAGTAATCTTCAACAATTAATGCTTCTAAGATTTGCTCTCGATCCATCGGACGGATATCAAGTTGGGTGAGTGTTTCAAAGTTTTTTCCTCTGTCA
>DATHWC010000352.1:0-5723 GCA_035460985.1 Lunatimonas sp. | reverse complement strand
ATTGCCGCTTTATTCTGACGGATTTAATTTTTCTATGGCAGCCATTTCTGATGATGACGGAACTACCTGGACCCCAAGCTTGCCCATTGTCGGAAGAGGGCCAATTCAACCCGCTTTTGCTCGAAGGGAAAATGGAGACATTTTAGCCTATATGCGGGATAGCGGAGATGCCCCCTCCCGGGTACACAAAAGCATATCCAAAGATCAGGGCTATACCTGGTCTGCAACGGAAAAAACAGATATTCCCAATACAGCAAGCGTGGAATTGCACGTGCTTAGCTCCGGTCATTGGGCGTTTTTAGGAAACGATGTAGACGATGGTAGGTACAGGGTTGCCTTATACCTGTCCGATGATGAGGGAGAAACCTGGAAATGGAAAGTCTATCTGGAGGACGGGGATAAAGATAAAGGTGGACACAGCTACCCCAGCTTAATCGAAGACCGTAGGGGCAACCTGAATTTGACTTATTCCTTTCATCCGGACAAAAATGAGAAGTCGATTAAATATATCGTGGTAAATCCTAAGAAGATTTTGAGGTATAAGGAGTAGGGTATTGGGGGTCTGGTAGGAAGTCAAAGTCTTATAGAGGGGGCCCGCAGATCTCGCTGATTTTCGCTGATATTTTTCAATATTTCGATTGTGTACTTAGGAGATAGTTTCCACAAATAATTCTTATACAGTTCTGCGTTCATCTGCGCATTCCGCGGGAAAAATACTTCACCCCAACACAGATTTTTTCCCCCAGTCCAATAGTACGAAACATTCATAAATCGGTAATACAAACGAGTGGGATGGCTTAATGTCACCTACATCACTAGTTAGGTTTGGTAGATTTGTCCGCTTGTGGTCTAAAACCGGAGCGGACAATTTCTTTAACAACCCAAAACGCTGTTTTTAATTAATTACCCCTATCAAATATGAAGAAAACATTTATCGGCTGCTCGGTAGCCGTAGGCCTATTTGCCGTATTTTCCTGCGGCAGCCCCTACAACCAAGAAAAGGGAACAGAGAAATCCGTCCACGTGGACATTCCATTCTTACAGGAAGTCAGTGTGAAGTATTATTTCGAAGAGCCCGGTGTAAACTTGGAAAAAGCTTTTGTGGATAGAAACGGTACGCTACAAGTCCTTTCAGACAAAGGATTGCTTCGACCACATGACGGGCAATTTCTATATCCGGGCACCATGGTCAATGACCGGACCTACCTTCCGATGAAAGACAAAAACCTGAAGGACATGGATACCTTTCAGGATCAGTTTGTCTATCTGGACGATCAGGCGGTCCTGAGCAATGCATGGGCAGGCGCAGTTTATGTCCCTCACGGACTATCTGATGCGAAGCTTTTTAATGCAGGGAAGGATTTTTCCTTTTTGGTGTCTGACGGTAGCCAAATAGCCTATCTCGCGGATTCCAGTTTGGTTTGGAAAGGAAACATTCCAAGCGGAACTGTGTTGGACCTGACCTATATTGCTGCAAACGACCAGTTTTTTATCCTGACATCAAACAAAATCTACAGCTATCAGGCCGGGGCGGACAATGTAAAGGAAGGTTTTGCAGGATCTGGATTCACCAGCTTTGCACTGGTTGATGAGGGGAAAAATCTTATTGTCGGAACGAATAATGGCTACCTCACCGTCAGTGCAGCGACCCAACAACAAGTCAGTGACCGCCAAAACAAACTGCCTTGGCCCATTCTCACTTCAGTCGCCGAAATTCATGGAAACCTTTGGTTTGGTTCTGAAAAGGGAGCGTTTATGAAAAAAAAAGATGGAAAATATAACTACTATTTCGGCGAACGCTGGCTTCCCGGAGATATAGTCAAGCACTTGGCCCCCGGCAAAGGCAACGATGTGTTGATTTTGACAGATAAGGGGTTGAGCAAACTGGAGTTTTTCGAACATACTCTACAGCAAAAAGCTGAATTTTTTGACAAGCAGGTTCGGGAACGTCATATCCGATATGGATTCAATTCCTCCTTGGTGGGAATGGAAAAAGGTAACTTTAATACGGGACGCTTAGGTGATTCAGACAATGACGGCTTGTGGACATCCATGTACTTGGGAGGGGAAGCCTTCCGCTATGCGGTAACCGGAGAATCCGAAGCCCTGCAAAATATCCGTGAATCCATGGATGCCATGGAAAGGCTTTATACTATCAATCCCATAGAAGGGTTTCCTTCCCGCTCCTTTGCCCGTAGGGGATATATAGATCAGCTTTCTGATCCTGACCGTTGGCAGCCTGCCAGTCATCCGGAATGGGACTGGAAGGCTACAACTAGTAGTGACGAAGCCATCGGACATATCTTTGTCTTTGGCGTAGTGGCTGAGTTGGTGGAGGACAAGGAGCTGAAGGATCAGGCGGTCCGTCTTATAGACGCCCTGATGCGGCATATTGTGGACAATGACTGGTATTTGATTGATTACGATGGAAAGCCCACGCTTTGGGGCAAGTGGCATCCGGATTATGTAAATAATTTCCCACGTATGGTCGGCGACAGGAAACTTAATTCCTCCAATATCGTGGCCATGTTGCAGACTGCCTATCATTTTACCCAAAAGGAGATTTATAAAACCAAAGCCTTTGAGCTGATGGAGGACCATGGTTACCTGGAAAATATGATGGTGCCCATGGAGCAAATTGGCAAAGCTGAGGAGGGAACGGATGAATGGGCGGAAATGCTCTCGGAATCCTGGAATCATTCGGATGATGAAATGTACTTTCTCGGCTATTGGGGGCTGTATCGGTATGCCTTTAATGACACCCTCAAAGCAAAATACAAGGAATCCATCATCGACCACTGGGAGTCGGAAAGGCCAGAGAAGGAAGGACTTTGGAATATCTTTACAGCTTTGGTAACTCCTGACAATTTTGACAGGGAGGAAGCCGTATGGTACCTACAGGAGTACCCCATGGATTTGGTCAACTGGTCGGTAAGCAATAGCCATCGCAAAGACATTGATCTTCTCGAACAAAACTTCCGACGACAGACAACTGCCGAGGTGTTACCGCCTGATGAATTGCCGATAAGAAGACACAACGCCAACCGCTTTGGCTTGGATGCTGGTGGTATGGGCCGCTCAGAAAGCAGTGCGGGCGATATTTGGCTTTTGCCCTATTGGATGGGACGATATTTGGAGGTAATTTCCGGCCCAGAAGCATCAAATTAAATCATTGACCTATGGAGTTTTTAACCAAAATCAAAGAAGGAAAGCGTGTTTTCGGAACATGCATCACCTCTTTTAACCCCCTCTGGCCAAAAGTCTGGAAGGGGGTTGGGTTGGACTTCATATTTATCGATACCGAACATATCGCTCTTGACCGCACTCAGGTTTCGCACCTTTGCCAGGTGATTGCGGCGTCTGGTATTTTTCCGATCGTCCGTATCCCCAATCCCGATCCGTTTTTAGCCTGTCAGCTAATAGATGCTGGGGCTAAGGGGATCGTTGCTCCCTATTTGGAATCCCCGATGCAGATTCGGGAGTTGGTTGGTGCGACGAAATTCAGGCCTTTGAAAGGCCAGAAATTGGAGCGGATTTTGTCGGGAGAAGAGATTGTCTCCCCGGATTTACAGGCCTATTTGGATCAGTATAACAAGGGGAACTGGTGCATCGCCAATATAGAAAGTGTTGCCGCGTTGGATAGGTTGGAGGACCTGCTGGAGATACCGGGTTTGGATGCCGTGTTTATCGGACCCCATGACCTGTCGGTCAGTATGGGACTGCCAGAGCAATATGACCATCCTGATTTTGAAGCTGCAGTCACACGAATAATCAATTCCTGCAAAACGAGAAACCTCAGTGTGGGCATTCATTTTTCCGAAGGACCCGAAAGACAGATTCGGTGGATGGAAGCTGGTGTTAACCTAGTGCTCCACAGTTCTGACTTTGCCTTATTTTACCAGCGTTTGCAGCAGGATATGCACCAATTGAAATCGGCTATTGGAGAAAGTTTTAGTCAAGGCAATGATTCCCAAGCCATTTAAGATAATTCTAGAAAAAAACATGACAAAAATTACAGAACAGGATTCACTTTATCGGCATTTGGAAAAGATGTCCGTGGAGGAGTTAACGGCAAGTATCAATAGGGAAGATAAAAAAGTGGCTTTGGCTATCGAAAAGGCCCTTCCTCAAATCAATGCGGTGATAACGAAGATCGTTTCCCAACTTAAGGATGGGGGCCGCTTGTTTTATTTGGGCGCAGGTAGTGGGGGTAGACTTTCTGTATTGGATGCCATCGAGCTTCCGACGACCTATGGAATTCCCAAAGGTGTAGTCAATGTAATCCTAGCTGGTGGAGTTGACCATTTGGTCGAGGCAAGGGAAGAGGAAGAAGACAATATAGAAGCAGGATGGAAGGCCTTGGAAAGCCATCATGCTTCCCCAAAAGACTTTGTTTTGGGGATATCTGCTAGCGGAACCACCCCATTTGTGTTGGAATCACTTAAATCCTGCCAGGCAAAGGGCATTCCCACCGGGTGCTTGGTAAGCAATCCGGATTCACCCATAGCGCAGTATTCGGATTTACCTATTGAGGTCATTACCGGACCGGAATTTATTACAGGAAGTACCCGAATGAAATGCGGTACGGCCCAAAAGATGATTTTTGATATGATTAGCACCACTACCATGGTACAGTTGGGAAGGGTGGAGGACAATAAGATGGTGAATGTCTTACTGATCAATGACAAGATTACCGACCGTGCGGTAAAGATGCTGATGGAGCGCTCAGGCCTTTCCAAGTACGAAGAAGCCAAAGCTCTTTTGTTGGAAACGGGTTCGGTCAGAAAGGCGTTGGATAGGCTATAATTATACCGAAATCGACATGATTAAATGGTGAAAAGCAAGAGCCTCCCTATCGAAACCTGCCCCTAGCTAGTAAACCCGAAAATTTAACGGCTACCTTAGAATAATTGACAAATGGGAATGGCTTTTTAATTCTTTTTACCGGGGTCTAACCTGAGAATATCCGGTTTTGCCTATATGATTTGGTATTATAAATGAATGGAATAAAAAATACCTCGATCAGGGTATTTTTTCGCTGAATGAAAGCCTTATCTTTAAAAACCAGCAATAGCTATTGGAAGTATGAGGAAGATTCATTTTTCTGTGGATTGGATTTCTGGAGAAATATAAAAGTAGGTATACCAGACCAAGCCGTCCAAATATGGATATAGAGTCTGGAAAACCCAGACCAATAAACGAGTTGAACAAAACCTCCTTACGTCGGTAGTTTTTCACTTTTTAGGTATTAAAGTTCTTATTTTCAGATATATAGCTTATTTTTATTCCATGTATAATCTTTAAACTTTATCAATCATGGAAAAAAAAGCCTACGTCAGCAGATGTATGAGGAGATGCAGATCAGAAACTACTCTCCCAGAAGTATCGAGAATTACATTTCCCATGTATCCTTAGTTTCCAGCCATTTTGGAAAAAGCCCCGAACACATCAGTATAGCCGAGATAAAAGAGTGTTTTTTCCACAAGGTCGAGACGAAAAACCTGTCGGCCTCGAGCGAAAACCAGACTATCAGTGCCTTCAAAATTCTTTTCGCTGATGTTCTCGGCAGGGACTGGGACCCGGAAAGCGGCGAGGTTCATCTCCTTTTATGAGGGGTTGTCGACCTATGAAATTCTGGAGGAAATACTGGGAAAGGACCCGTTCAAGTGTCGCTGTTGCGAAAAAGGGAAGATGTTCTATGGACGTGCGGAGGGGAGGGGCAA
>DATHWC010000351.1:0-4936 GCA_035460985.1 Lunatimonas sp. | reverse complement strand
ATTTAAATATTTTAGAAAAACAGGATTTAATGAAGGTATTCCAGTTTCATACGTTCTCCTTTTTCCAAATCCCTGTTTACCTTACTTCCTAAGATGCCATTATAAAGTTTGGGATGAAGGCCAAACCCGGGCCTGATGGATCGCACATTTTCCTGGGTAATCAATTCCCCAGCTTTGATGTCTTCCACAACATACAATGAACGGCAAAAATCTCTGCCTTTTTTCTGTTTGTCTGTCAACCTGTAATCTACCTTCCCTATGGCATTTTCCGCTTCTCTTACAAGCGTTACCATTTGACTGAATTCTTCCTCATTCATCGAAAAGGACGCATCAGGCCCTCCTATGGACCGATCTAGGATGAAATGTTTTTCAATAATTTTGGCTCCAAAACAGGTGGCAACCAACGGCGCGGTACTGCCCATGGTATGGTCAGAAAGCCCCGCTATCACCCCATATCGCTCAGCCATATCCTTTATCATAACCAAGTTGGCTTCTTCGATCGGTGCAGGATAGCTGGAAGTACACTTCAGCAAAGCCACCTGCCGATTACCCATACGGTAACAGGCATCCAGAGCCAATTCTATATCCTCCTGCATGGCAATCCCCGTAGAAATAATAACCGGCTTTCCCTTAGAAGCCACATATTCAATCAAGGGGATATCCGTTATTTCGAAAGAAGCAATCTTATAGGCAGGCGTATCCAGATTTTCCAACAAATCCACCGCTGTTTTATCGAAGGGGGAACTGAAGCATACCAACCCCTCTTCTTTGGCGGTTTGGAAAATTATTTCATGCCATTCCCATGGAGTGTATGCTTCCTGATACAACTGATATAGATTTTTTCCCTCCCAGATTGTACCTTTGATGATAAAATCATCTTTGTCGCAATCGATGGTAATGGTATCGGCAGTATAGGTTTGCAGTTTTATAGCATCCGCACCAGCTCTTTTAGCTGCTTTAATTGTTTCGATTGCAGTATCTATACTTCCATTATGATTGGCAGAAAGTTCTGCGATGATAAATACAGAACTTCCTGACCCGATTTCAATATTACCAATTTTCACGATATTTTCTTTTTAAATTTTAATTCCGACGCATTCTCAAAGGAAATTTCATATCCCAGCTTTTTAAAAATTCTAATGGATGCGGAATTTTCTTTCATTACATAACCAAAAACGGATTTAATACCCGGTCTTAAACCTCTTAGTTGAGATACCCCTTTTTCCAATAAATAGGTTCCAAAGCCTTTCCCCGTAAATTTGGGATCCACCAAATAACTGATTTTCGCTGAGTATTGATCCTCCTCTATATCGAACCGAATGGAGCCAACGCCTCTGTTTTTGGCTTCCATTATAAAATACACACAATCTTCCGCGTGTACTTTTTTCTCAAACCAACGGACGTGATCAAGTTTTGAAATTTTCGATTTCTGGTAGGAATATGCCCTAATCGCCGGATCATTTGCCCAACCAAAGGTAGTATCCATATCTTCTATGGTAGCGATCCGTAAGAAAATTTCGGGGTTCATCTTGGCATGAATCAACACATCAACATATTTGTCTTCAAAACGCGCATGTTCTTTCAATTGTGCTTCTTTCACAAAATCCCGCTTGGATAAAGCGGTATAAAGCCGGAACCTCAAATCAAACGCGTACGTATAAATTTTATGCAGCGCCAATTCTTCAAATGCCACCTCCTCTATCAAAGAAAGGTAGGTAATCCAGTGAAATTCGAAATACTTTTCCTCCAAAGCGGTGTCTATCAGAAAAGATATTTCAGCATGCTTGTCTCTCCAATTGATATGTACTAACCCGCCATAACCGATGCATCTTCCTTCTTGCAAATAAGAAAAGAGAATCTGCTGCGGCTGTTTCTGACCGAAGAGCTTGGCTACCACTTCCTCAAAATACTTATCCTGATCTACCTGGGTAAGAGGCTCATTTTGCCGCAGGTGATAAATCTGTTCATTGCGCCATTGCATGATGGCATAGCGGTCCCTCATCCTGATAGGGACCAAGGCATAATTTCCGTTAGAATAAACCTGATTACTTAATGCTTTGTAGGTACCCATACTTCAGTTCCGCAAGTTGCCAATCATGTTCGGTATCTATATCCTGCACCTCGAGTGAGGTTATCTCAACTCCCTTGGAGTTATCCGAAAAAACTGTTTTGGAGGAAAGAAACTTTTCTACTTTGAACCAATACCATTGGCCCGCATCATGATAAACAGGCTGCAGGTCCTGAGACCTACTATTTAAGTGTTCTTTCCAGACCATTTCCATACCCCCACTCTCCATTTTTTTAAGCCCCCTCCATATAGGATAATCGAACTTAACCACGGGAAATACAGATACCACCTCCGGATCTAATAACATATTTTCCCCTTCCTTCAAATACTCCGGTGTCACAAATGGAGCCGTAGGGTACAGACAACAAGCATGACTAAATTCCAATCCTGCCCTTTTATAGTTCACTATAACCTCTTCCAATACATCCGCAGTAGTAGCGTAGTCATTGGAATTTTCAGCAGATCTTTTAAAAGGAACCTTGGCCCCGAACTTCAAAGCCACTTGCGCGATCTCCGCATCGTCTGTGGAAACCATCACTTCGTCAAATAACCCAGATTCCACCGCTGCCGCAATCGAATAGGCAATAATTGGCTTGCCCATGAAATCTTTAATGTTTTTTCTAGGAATGCGTTTGCTGCCACCCCTTGCGGGTATTATACAAATACTATTCATTATGAAATTGACAAATGACATCAATCACATACTCCTGCTCATCCGAAGTTAAGTTAGGAAACATGGGTAAACTGATGCATTGTTTGTAATAGGATTCCGCATGGGGCATATCTCCCTCTTTCCAGCCAAACTTCCTGTAATAAGGCATCAGATGCGTAGGTATGTAATGGATCTGCGCAAAAATTTTCCTTTCCCTTAAATGATTGTAAAGCCCTAATCTGTTGGCTACTTGTATCACATACAAATGGTAAGCATGACCTTCCACTACCCCCGACTGGCCTTTGATAAAGTCTTTGCCTTCAAAGGCGGCAAAGTATTTTTCGGCAATTTCCCTTCTTCTGTTTAGGCCATCGGCTGCTCTATTGAGCTGACTTATCCCTAGGGCTGCCTGAATATCGGTCAGTCGGTAATTGTATCCCAATTCCTGCATTTCCATATACCAGCCCGGATAAGCATTTTCCCCTCCGGCAAATTCAATGGAATTTTCATAGGAGCCTTCCTCCTTTGTGATGCCGTGGGTCCTTAACTTCAGCAATTGCTCGTACAATGTTTTACTATTGGTTGTTACCATACCTCCTTCGCCAGCCGCGATATGCTTGACCGGGTGAAAGGAAAATATGGCAAGGTCTGCAAATTTACCATTTCCACAATGCTGCTTGTCCCCCTGGGCATCTAAAAAATACCCTCCCGGAGCATGGCAGGAGTCTTCTATGATCCAAAGACCGTATTCGTTTGCCAATTTTCTGAAGGCTTCCAAATCCACCGCCCTTCCGGCAAAATCCACCGGGATGATGCCTTGGTAGGTTCCCCTAGGTGCCGATTCAAGAAGTTCCTTAACTTTATCAATATCCAAAAGATAGGTTTCGGGATCTATATCCGCAAATACAACTTCTCCACCACAATAGCGAATGCAGTTGGCTGAAGCGGCAAATGTTATAGGGGTCGTGATTACTTTATCACCGGGTTTTACGCCCAAGGCTAACGTATTCAGATGCAACGCTGCTGTCCCATTTGCTACGGCGACGGCAAAATCAGCCCCCACATAGGCAGCAAAAGCCATTTCAAATTCTTTAATCTTTGGACCTTGGGTCAGGTAATCGGATTTTAAGGTCTCAACTACTGCCTGAATGTCTTCCTCTGTAATGTCTTGTTTTCCGTAGGGTATGACTTGCATAGAATTTAAACTTCAAAGGTGGGGTCTACATGCTCTCTGATTAATCTCCTAAGGGAATCTACAGTTTCCCACTCCTCATTGTCTCCAGAATTATAAGCAAAGCCTTCCTTTACTTTTACCGCTTTAAATTCTCTTATGAAATCCTCCAGTTTCCATTTGGTCTTAGATGGCAATATGGTATAATATTTTCCTAAATCGTAAGAATAAAATGAATCAGAACTAGTGATCATTTCCTCATGCACTTTTTCACCAGGTCTGATTCCCACTACCTTGTGTTCACAATTTGGCGCAATGGCCGAGGCCACATCAGTGATTTTATAGGAAGGGATTTTCGGGACAAAAATTTCTCCTCCCCATGCATGATTCAGAGCATGCATGACCATTTCCACACCGCCTGTGATGGAAATATTAAACCGGGTCATGTTCGGGTCAGTTATTGGCAGGACACCCTCTTTCTTCCTGTTCAGGAAAAAAGGAATGACAGAGCCATTGGAACCCATAACATTTCCATAGCGTACTACAGAAAAACGTATGGGATTCCACCCAGTAATATTATTCGCCGCCACAAATAATTTGTCAGAAGTTAATTTTGTAGCCCCATATAAATTAATGGGGGCGCAGGCTTTATCGGTGGAAAGAGCAACGACCCTTTCCACATTCGTTTCCAGACAGGCATGAATTACGTTTTGTGCGCCGTTGATATTCGTTTTTACACATTCATCCGGATTGTATTCGGCGATAGGCACATGTTTCATGGCGGCTGCATGAATCACAAAATCAATGTCTCTCATTGCCCTTGTCAACCGCTCCCGATCCCTTACGTCACCTATAAAAAATCTAATTTGCGGAAATTTTTCAGATGGATATTCCTGGGCCATTTGAAATTGCTTCTGCTCGTCCCTGGAAAAAATGACCAACTTTCTAATTTCCGGATAGTTTGATAAAATATGGGCGGTCAATGCTTTTCCCAAAGAACCCGTTCCACCAGTAATTAAAAGTGATTTGTTTGCTAACATTGTAT
>DATHWC010000350.1:0-27306 GCA_035460985.1 Lunatimonas sp. | reverse complement strand
GGGGTGTTGGATGATTTCGTGCAAATGCCAATAATGCGGCAGCTTTTGGCGCTTACTTATCCAAGCGCCAATCCATACCGCCGCCGTATTGGAATAAACCAATGAAATTGATTCGGTCCTGAGAAGGGTCGTAAGTTTGCTGTTTGCCTTCCAAAGTACTCTGAGCCTGTTTATCGCGCCTGATAGGTTCAAATATTTTCTCCGCACGATTCCCAACCGGATAATGCGTACATCCGCACCCACTGACTGAAGTCCCGCCACCAACGGGCCATCCTCTGATAAGCATACCACAACATGATGACCCTGAAGAATCAAAGCCTGTGCCGTAAACAAGAATATCTTGCTGGATCCATACAAATCTGAGGATCCATGTAACATAAGAATTCTATGAGGCATACATTGCGGGAACGTGACCTTTGGAAAAAATAAAATGCATAAGGAATAAGACTTAATTATTTACATTTTCCCGCCCGGAATAATGTGATCGGTACGGGAATTAAACATACAATTTCCTAGGGGTTTATTGGTTCTTTCTTGACTTGATTACCCTGGCAGGATTTCCGGCCACTATTGAAAATGGCGGCACATCTTTGGTTACGATACTGCCCGCTCCAATCACCGATCCTCTGCCTATTCTCACACCAGCCAAAATAACAGAATGGGAGGCTATCCAGCAATCATCCTCAATGATTACGAAACTTCTGTTAACGCCCTGCTCTATTATGGGGCTAGTCGGGTCATCAAACACATGGTTTTCGGAATATATACTTACTCTTGGCGAAATCATCACATTATTTCCAATCTCTATATACCCCGAACATCCTATATAGCTATATGGACCGATGCTGGAATTGTTACCAATCTTCAAACCGACACCAGGGCAGCCGCCATAAAGGTTCGTTGGTCTGATTATAGCATAACTCCCTACTGTCACCTTATCACCAAATGTCAGCCCCATTTCAGATAGACAGTTGATTTCACAATTATCCTGAGCGATAAAATTACGGCCGACACGAAGATATTTTGGCTGCCTTATCGTTACGTTTTTTCCCACCAAGAGCATCAATCCGGCAGAAGAACCAAATAGAAGTCGGGAAAAACATCCACGTATCCACCAAATCCCCATCCTAAATATTACTCCAAAAGTAGAAATTGAATCCCAGCCCTGACCAAATCGCCCTGCAAGATCAATGCCTGCCTTGGAGGTCAACGCTTTGCCTAAATTACCTGCCATTCAATTTGTTTTGGAATAATTTTGCAAAGATAGGAAAAAGTTACCTTTAGCGAAGATCTTTGTCGTTTTTCCTCCTTTGGATGGCTACCGTTTCCCTGATCTTCAAAAAAAAATTCATTTCCTTAGACAACCATACAACTTTTCAAAACAAAAGCAGGTCTTATCACCTACCTCCTTTCACTGTATTTCTTATCCGGTGTAAAGAAATACAGATACCGACCGAATGCCCTAAACTAACGTTGCATTTTATCTATCTCATTCACAAAACAAGCATGCAGCGATTGAAAAAAGCTTTCTTCAGAAAATTTCTTTAGCCGTTCCAATCCTTTTTGAATTAAATCCTCTCTATAGATAGAATTGGTTGCTATAATTCCCATAGCTGTGGCAAAGGCTTCAGGAGTTGTATCGTTCACCTCCAGGACAGCATTGCCTCCAATCTCTACCAAGGCCCCTTGATTGGATACTATCACCGGCAAACGATAAGAAAACGCCTCCAAAATCGGCATGCCGAATCCCTCACTTAAAGAAGGAAACAGATAGGCAACCGCATGCTGATAATATCCTGCCATCGTTGACTCATCTACATATCCCGGGAAAACTACACGCGCTTCAATACCCAGGTCAGAAACAGCAGTCATGATCTCATCATAATCATCCAACTCTTCCCGAGGGCCTCTTTGGCCAAGTAATACCAATTTGTAATTGTTAAATTGTGGCTCTTGGACCAATATTGCAAGAGCTTTTACCAAAAGAGGCAGATTCTTCCTTTTTTCCATCACCCCAACATGTAAAAAATACGGTCCACTAACGGGCGGGGTAGACATTGCGGCCAATTCCGAAGCCTTAAAATGAGTTGAGGGATAAACCACTATAATGGGCAACGCTGGAAATGGAAGGAATTTCCTTAATTGCTGCTTCGAATAATTACTTATGGTAACCACAGTAGCGTTTCGCTTCAATCCTTTATAAAGGAAACTAATAAAAATGCGCAACCACTTCCTGTTGTAATGAGTTGGGTTTTCCCAAAAAAAAGCATCATGAATTACGGATACCTTATGTCCTCTCGACCAAATAGGAGAAAGGATATCCGGAGAAAACACCACATCCGCCCGGTACCAGTAGGACAAAATAGGTAGAATAATTAATTTCCGGCAAAAATAAATTCCCTGAAAAAGCCAGTTTTTCCATTTGGAGGTCTTTCCCTTAAAAAATTTAATCTTTTCTGCTTTCCTCCAGTCTGGACTGAAAATATACGTGACATCTTCAAGTACCTGCGATTCTGCTTGTCTACAAAAAGTCCGAATATATGTACGTATTCCCGTCTGGGCCACATATAAATAAAATGTATCTACTAAAATCCGTTTCTCAGCCATGGGAAAGTTTTAATGGAAAATAAGATTTTAGGGCATACCCAATCATCCACCAAGAAACTCCACTCACATATCCGTACATATCCGCATTGGCTGTAAATAGGGGCAACAACATGCCTACTTTTACCGTGGCACCGACAAATGCAAACCGGGCTTTCATGACATCATCGGTACGGTAGAAAACGCGGATCGAAAGCAGGATGGCCGCAAAAAGCAGCGCGATATACAGGCCCATCCCCAAAAACCCCAGCTGAACGCCATAGATCAAAAACTGATTTTCACCTCCCAACCGTAAATCCTCTTCGACACTGGATATATTCCCACTCATGGCAAGACCTATTCCCAATGGATTTTCCAGCATGGAACTCCATGACAAGAGCCATTCCAGCAGGTGACCCGCACTGGATGGGTTTTGAAAGGTTAGGGTATCCCAAACGAAATAATAAAATTCCTCAGAAGCAAAATATACAACCCATATCACAAATACCAGCACTAACAAAACGGCAAGTAGAATCAGTTTTTTCAACTTAAAAACAATAGCAATGAAAAACAACATGACAAAAAATGCGGCAAAGGCAGCTCTGGATGACGAAAAAAGCAAACTTCCGAAGGAGCAAACCAGCACCAACAAATAAATCCCTGAAAAATCCCTCTTAGTAGTCAAATACCAAATCAGTCCAGTAGAAAACCCAAGAAGCACAGAACTGGCCAATTCTAAAGGATCTGAAAAAAAAGACGCCAATCTTTTGGACATAGCCTGCGTTTCAAAAGTCCAAGACAATCCAAAGTTACCCGTTACAGGTGTGTCATTTACCAATAGATTGAAATTGGCGTAACCCGTCAGATTTTGCAAGTGGATCCCTAATGCCCTCTCCGCCAGATTAATCACAAATGCGGCAAAAGCAATAAAAAAGATAATCCTAAAAACTCTTCCTTCTTCTTTAGTGTTAAAAAACGTATTTCTGCCTAGAAAGTAAAATGCTCCGGGGAGTAACATGTTTTTGAGATAAAGCACCTTGTTTATAGGCGAAGATTCACCTAGTGGAATCAGGACATAAAAAAATGCCAACCCCAGAAAGGCTAAAAAAAGAATATCCACGGCATGTAGTCGGATGGGGAATTCAGGGAGATTTTTAGTGTAAAGCAGGAAAGAGCCGATTCCTAACAAGATGACCCCTTCTTTAAAAAACTGAAAAACCGTTACGACTTCCCTCGAATCCGTTGCCAAGAGGATTAAACTTAGCATAGTATTGTACGCCGGCAGATAGAGCATTAGGAAGAATATTACATACTCCCATTTGCCCTCAAATGCACATTTTTTTAATATCCAAAGCAACCCTATGGTCACCAGTATCAAAATGCCTATGAAAATAAGGGGATATATCATGTTAGGTAATGGTCACCTTATTTTGAAAACATTTCTTCTCCAAGACACCGGTATTTCTTCTTTGGGATTCAGCCAAATTCCATCCCGAATACCCCAGTAAACAGCCGCAAGTTTTGTACGCCTTCCTCTCAGTAGAAAATATATCATCCATAATCCCAGCTTACTGACTTGAAAGAGCCATGCGGTCCAGGAGTAGGGAAAACGAAGGTGCTGCCTTAGCTGAAAGAGTTGATTTCGTGAAGTATAATAAAACACTATTGGATGAAGCGTTCCTTCTTCATGCGATTTCTTGGAAGACGCACCAGCTTCATGGTAGATTTTTGCTTTGGGTATCAAATATAAGCTATACCCCAGAGACCGGATCCTCAAGGACCAATCCACATCTTCGAAGTAAGCAAAATAAGAGGCATTCAGAAGCCCGGATTCACGAATGCAAGAAGCTGACAACAACATACAGCATCCGGTTACCCAATCAATCGGGTAAGGATTTGACAATTCCGCAATGGCTTTACCTTCCATAAGTGTTTCAGAATTCCCAGATCTTTTGTGGAACTTCCCGCCTGCACTCCAAATGATTTTGCGATCGTGGTTAAACATGATCAACGGTTGGACAACGCCAAGATGCTTATCCGGATGCTTAACCATGTAGTCGACAAGATGTGATAAAAAATCCGGTTCCACCTCTGTGTCGTTGTTCAGAAGAAGTATATAGTCATAGCCTTTTTCCAAGGCGTATTTGATACCTAAGTTGTTTCCCTCAGCAAAACCGAGGTTTTCGGGGCTTTTTAAATAAATGGGATGTGTAAACTCTACTTCCAAACGGCAGAGAGAATCGTCCGTGGATCCATTATCTACCAAGATCACATGAAAATTGGTATAGTGCACAGCTACCAATGATTTGAGGCATTGGGAAGTAAAAGCGTACCCGTTCCAGTTAACCAAGATAACCGCTACGGAAGGCTCCTCGGAGTAGTCCATCAAATACAGGTTTGTTTTTCTTATAGTTTATATAAATTCCCAATACAAAAACGAAGGCTTCCGTAGCTAGTATGCCAAGGGCTGCACCCATTGGCCCAAACAAATGAATTGATAAAGCTGTGACAGAAATCATAAACACGCAAAGGGCGAAGGACAGATTCATCAGAATATTTTTTTGATTTTTCACCAGAAAGACCACCATATTGACGACATTCAAACTGGCTAAAAACGGAACAAAAGCCATCAATTTTAAGAAAAATACAGCCTCGGGTAGGTTTTTCTTTGAAAGCAGGAAAACAATGTAGGGGGCTAATAGAAAAGTAAGTAGAGATATTATCAGTCCAAAAACAATGCAAAATATGTAGGACTTCTTCACGTACATGGTGAATTTGTCAGGCTCATGTAGGTATAACCGGGACGCTCTGGGAAATATGGCCTGAATTATCAAGCTGGGTATAAGCCTGATCACCATCACGGGCCTCTCCGCAAGGCTAAACATCCCCAACATTTCAGCGGTAGAAAAAAAACTTAAAATAATAATCGAACCCTTTGTGGAAACGAAAATAGCCAAATTGGATAGAAGAAGGGATAGATTGCCTCTCATCAAGTCGAATAACGCACGGGACTTTGGCAATATCCACGTTAGATCAAATGAACGCACAGCGTAAAAAATCACCGCAAGGTTCATAACAAAGGTGGCCGAACCCATGGTAAAATTCACCCATTTTGCCTGGTCGGGATGCTGTATATAAAGGATAATGGCGAGTAGAAACATGATTCTTGCTACAATATTCGCAAAAGAAACGAACTTTAGCTTTTCCATTCCCTGGTAAAACCAAGCCATATTTGTCGCTTCTGCGAATAGAAGAATCAGGGAAAACACCAATATGGTATGGTATTCTTCAAAAAAGCCAAATAGAAAGATGAGAAGGATTATCAACCCGGATGCGCATGTCGCCAACAAAACTTTCCCAATTAAAAGGGTTGAGAAAATCCGGGAAAGTTCAGGTTTTTGGTCTTGGAGTAGGGCGACCTCCCTGGGGCTGTTGATGCTGAAGCCAAAGTCAACAAAATAATTGGCCAGAAAAACTACTGATAATGCCAAACTAATCAGGCCAAACTGATCCACGCCCAGTACCTGGATCAAGATCGGCATGGAAATAAGAGTTATCAGAATGTTAGATGACTGGATAACCAGTAAAAAGAAAAAATTCTGAAGTGCCGGGTTTTTTAGAAAGTGAAAAAACGGAAGATGTCCGAGGCGTTCTATCATGGAGATGGACCTAGCTTAAGCTACTTCCTGTACATATCTCCGGTACAGCGTTTTCAAGTAGATGTAAAATACCGCTCCCATGAAAAAGAGGAACGCTCCAACTAAAACACCAACTTTTAACTTAATTTTTGATTCCTCCAATGGCAGACGGGGCGAATCAATTATCTGTATCAATGGTGCGTTGTTGCGGTGGTTAATTTTTGCTATTTCCAAATTTTTTACCACTTCCTGATATATGGCCGACGATGCCTGAATGTCTACCTGCCGACTTCTAGTCTGTACAGTCCCTAACTGTAGAAGTGGATTTGGATTTGGAATTTGATCTTGTGATTGCGCAAATGCCTGTATGCTTCTATCCAAAACCACTCGTACGCTGTCCGCCTGTGACTGAAGAATGGCAAGATTTTCAGAGGTTTTTTTGGTCTTTGTCTCTCTATAGAAATTATTCACGTTGTCCACCAATGTCTCGTTGAAGACTTTTGAAAACGTTTCGTCTTTGGAAGTAATGGCAACTTTGATGATATTTAGTTTTCTATCAGGCTTATCTACCGCAAGGTTGCGTTTTCTTATTTCTTTCACTATTTCCCGGATGACACTGTCCTGTTGCACTGTAAAGTTCTCCCTGGGCTGGTTGAAATCCAAAACAGCAAAGTCTACTTTTTTACTCCACTTATCTTCCAGTTTGTTAAATGAAATATATGAGTGAATCAGTAACCTATTTGGTTCTTCGGGAGTGACAGGAGCCAAAAGCGTGGTAGAAAGCATTCGGTTGGACTTATACAGTTCCATAATATTATCTCCGGAAAACAACCCACTTTCTGAACCCAAGGAACCGATATTCAATCCTACCACAGATGCCAAGCCAGACAAGCTCCCTAATCCTCCCATCTCAGATTCTTCCAATACAAATGTGGTCTCCGCTGAATATACCGGTTTTTTAATTAGGGAAGCAGCGACACCAAGAGCTGCTCCAAGTATTGCGGCTACAAGAAGAATTCGGTAGTTCCAAACAAAAACCCTAATCCATCCCTGAAAACTAATAACCAGTTCCCTGAAAGTAAACTTGTCTTCGAGAATATGTTTTGATTCTGCCATTAACTTATTGGTTGAAAATCTGAGTTGCAATCAGGGCCATAGTTGCCAACCCCGTGGTAATACCCAATAGGTCGCCCGGCCTGATCGGAATTCTAGGACCTTTTGAGGGCACAATTACCTCAGCACCTGGCTCTACACTTGGGAAAACGTTGAAAACCAAAAAATGCTTGGTTCTTGCAACTTCTCCATTGGCATAAATTACATAAGTTCTTTTCCGTTTGGCCCGATTCTCGAAACCACCCGCTCTGTTTATATAATACTTCATTCCCCTAAGTTCTTCATACCGTACAGTTGTCGGATATATCACGTCCCCCCTCAACCTTACCGTTTGAAGCTGTCGGGGTATAGTGATGATATCTCCTTCTTCCAAGATAAGGTCAAACCTAGAACCCGGATTCAACAGTACAGCTTCTAAGTCGATGGCTATCGCCTCTGTTTCCCTTATCTTTACCGGACCTATACCTAACCGGTTTTCAGATATTTCTTTCAATATTTCCGAACGGGCGTCAATGACCATTTCTCCAGCTTCTTCCTCTTTGGAGGATGCTTTATTACTGATCGACCTCGCTAATCGTTCCAACAATAATGTCTGGGATTCAGTAGGATCCATTTGGTCTATATTTAGATTTTCCAACAAATTCCTCAAATTCATTTCTTTGCGCTGCATTTCAGATTCGGCTTGATAAAACTCGGTTCTGCGGATAAGAGTCGCACCTTTTACATAGGCGAAATCAGTGATCCCTCCAGCGCGCCTTATCACATCCGAAACCCTTTCTTCGGCATGGGCAATTGAAAATTCTCCCGGCGCATTCACCTGCCCCTCTACCTGCACCATTTTTTCCAAGGTGAAATTGGGCTTTCTACGGACCGAAATGTTGTCAAAAGGCTTTAAGGGAGTGACGGAAAGACCTAAGCCAAGGTCAGGAGAGATGGAAACTGGAATGATATCGGCGTAATCCCGCGCATTGCTGCCCATATACCTTCTGGCTATCTCTATCTCTGTCAGAGATGCGGATTCTTTGAGGCCTCCTGCCAAAATAATAAGGTCCTCAGCGGTCATATCCTGAGAATAAGGATAAGTACCTGGGTTTCTAACTTCTCCGGCTATTTTAACGTAAAAATCCTCATTTAAATCATAGATGGAGGCGATGCGTACAATATCCTCTGCTTGCAAGCGTATATCCGGTTGATTTCCATTAATTACCTCACCCAAATTGACTTGTATTAACTCATTGCTTAGATCTTTCTTGGTTCTCAAGATAGACGCCCGCTTTAGATAAGCATCCCCTTTCAGTCCTTCTGCCTTGGTGATTAAGCGTTGAAGAGTTAGTCCCTCTTCCATGGAGTAATTTCCTTCGCGAAAGACAGCTCCCTTTATCTGTATTCTGTTGGTATACCTGTTTAGTACTTTACCAATTTCATAGGTGTCGCCACCCTTAACCAGAAACATCCCAAACTGGTCATTAAACACATCCGAAACAGCCCGTTCCCGGGATGTTATCCTTGTTACACTAACCCTGTCCCGAAAAGCTTCATCAGTGAATCCTCCAGCATATTCTAAAAGGTCCCGGAAATTTTCTCCTTCTTTGATTTCAAAAATTGCCGGACGCTTCACTTCCCCATTTAAAGTAACTCTTCCTAAAAATGGGGGTACAAGCAAAACATCCTGATCCTGAAGCTGCAGATTGAGATTTGCCTTACCATTCAGCAGAAAATCGTACACATCAATATTTGCTATCTCCTGATTGTTTCGGATCAATTTGACATTTCGCATAGTCCCGTTTTCATTGGGGCCTCCCGCAGCGTACATGGCATTAAATACTGTACTGAACGCACTCAATGAAAAGGTGCCCGGCAGCCTAACTTCTCCTACCAAGTGTACTTTTATGGTTCGTAAATTCCCCAAACTAACCTGCAAAAATGTATTTGGATTGGCTCCGCTTATTCCGGCATAAAACCTTGAAAGACGGCTTTTTAACACATTAGTCACCTCTTCCACACTCAATCCGGACACATTGATGGGTCCTATATTCTCCAAAAGCAGATTCCCCTCTGCTGTAACATAGGATTCATAATATTTCTCTGACTGGCCATAAATATCAATATACACCAAATCTCCAGGCCCCAAGACATAATTTTTGGGAGTGGCCATATTAAGATTGGGTTCAAAAGTCAGCCTGCGATCCTTACTATAAAATAAATTCAACCCAAAATACGGAGATACTTCTTCAACAGGCTCCATTGCCTGCTGTGGATTAAGGACTCCTTGTGTAATGGCATTTAAATCGGCCTGTTGACGTGGCTTCCGTTTAGAAGGACCAATACTGCTTCCCGACGACAGTGGCGTGGTTAGTGACAACGTCTCAAGGCGTTCTCTTAATTTATTAATTTCCTCCTGAGGTACCCCCCGAACCTGGGCCATCTGAAGCAGTTCTGATTCTGAAAGGCCCGACTCTTCTGCACGTTTAACTAATTGTTGGAGCTGTTGGTCAGACAGGTCATCTACCTTGATGGAAGCTATGTCCTGCAATGACTGCCCATTTGCGTCCGTGGGAAGGATAAAAATTAAACTCCATATAAAAATGAGGATGAAGATGGACCGCAGGTCCATAGGTATACGATAAATCATAGTTAACTTTTCGCCTAGTTTTAAGAAAATTTGTCCATAGCTTCGCCTCTTCAGCCACACTCCGGTGAGTTATCAAACTGAATGAACGGTGTTTCTTTTGACAAAATCTCGCGTAAAGATAATTATTACATTCTTTCTGGAGTCTATCCGACTCATTAAATGTTCAATTGTAGCAGGTAACAAAAAAAAGGGTCTGAAAAATCAGACCCTTTTTTGAAAATTTATTTACTTTATTTTAATCCATTGGAGGTAACAAAACCTCATCTATTACATGAATAACACCATTAGTGGCATGTACGTTTAGCAATCCTTCAATCAATCCAGAAGAATTTATTTCGAGGTCACCCAAGTTCACTGTCAAAACATTATCACCGCTCAAGGTAGGCAATTCAGCTCCATCTCGCAGATCTTGGGAGAATGCCCTGGCTGGAACAACGTGATAAGTCAATACTGCCGTTAAAAGATCGAGGTCAATATCTTCGTAACCATCAACTCCCAATGCAGTATATAGAGCTTGGAATGCCTGATCAGTAGGGGCAAAAACGGTAAGATTATCATCGCTGTCTCCACTTACTGCATCTACCAAATCAGCTCGGCTCAAGGCACCAACCAATTGGGTAAATTGTGGTTCAGCAGCCTGCGAAAATCCGACGGCAATCTCAGCAATTGATTGGGTTGGAGGAGTGATAACATAATCAATGATATGAATGATACCGTTGTCCGCCATAACGTCTACTGTTTCTACTTTGGCATTTCCATTAATCCACACATTCTCCTCTGTATCTATACTAACATAGAAAGGAATTTCCGCAAGTGAAGTAACGGCTCCGGCTTCTACAGCAGATGATGGAACTAATCCGGGTACAACATGGTAAGACAATATGCTCACCAAATCAGGTGAAGCCAAAAGAGCCTCAGCAGTCAACCCGTTATCAGTCAAATACCGCTCAAACGCAGCATCTGTAGGCGCAAATACGGTATATTCTCCCTCAACATTGGCCAACGCACCGGCAAGATCCGCTTCCAAAACGGCAGCTAATAACGTAGAAAAGTTTTCGTTTCCAATAACTATATCAGCAATTGTGTTGGTTTCTTCCTCGGTAGGTGGCATTAATACATTGTCGATAGCATGAATAACACCATTCGAAGCATCAATATCTGCCGTAACCACACCTACACCGTCATTAATGGTGATTGAGCTACCACTCACCGCAAAGGTTAGATTTTCACCTTCCAATAAGGTTGGAACACTTCCTGAAGTTACTTGGCTGGCCATAACCCGTCCTGAAAGCACATGATATAACAGAATGTCACGAAGTTGATCTACAGGCACATCGGCTACATTGGTGATTCCCGCTGCAGTAAATGCTTGGTTTGTTGGAGCGAATACGGTAAAGGGTCCCGGAGCTGATAAAGCTTCGACTAGACCTGCTCTTTGTACTGCGGCAACTAGCATGGAAAATTGGTCAGCACCACTAGCAACTTGAACTATATTCTCTGGTGCGGGAGGCATTGGTCCATCATCGTCTGTGGAGCAAGCAGTCGATATGACCATTCCCAAAATAGCCACAAACCCCAAAAAAGAATGAAAGGATATTTTTAATTTTTGCATAATTAATATTGGTTTAGTTAAATAAAGTAAATCGCTTAAAGAACACCCCTAACGCTTTAATGTTTAAAAAATGAGTCAAGAAGGATTTATTTTGTTTTGAACGAAACAAATTTGTAAATAAAATTCAATGTATAGACAATTTCTGTACTGTAATTCATTTCGTGTCATCTTTGCAAAAAAAAAGACTTTTCCCTGATAAAAATGGGGATTTCCCCTACCCACATTTGTCTTCTACTAAAGCAAAGGCTTTCCTCCATTTCAGGACCGTCCAATGGTTTTCAAATAATTAATTAGATTTGCACCATGCGAAATCCACTGATAAATCTTCTTGTTGTCCTTCTTTGCTTTTTGTCCTGCAAAAAGAGCCAACCTGATTGCAATTTGCCGGAGGAAATTAACTCCATCCCTCTTTCTGTTTCGATCGAACGCCTTGAGATGGAATTCTTTGAAAGCCCATCAGAGGAAAAAATCTTGTCGTTATTGAATAAATATCCTGAATTTAGTGAAGACTACTTGTTGCAAAACGAATTTGAAAGCAAGGAAGAGCTTGCCAGGGAGATATCTTTACTTCACAATGATCCTGGAATGCAAGAGTTGTACCGTGAAGTAATGAATCATTTTTCAGATATTTCCGAAATCGAAAAAGAGCTGGAAAATGCTTTTAAGGCTATCTCTTATTATTACCCTGAGTTCACCCCTCCGAAAGTTTACACCTATATCAGCGGTTTTACAACAGATATTTCACTTTCGAAAGGCATGTTGGTAATAGGACTCGATTATTTCTTGCCGGCTGACCATCGGTTTCAACCTGTTGACCTGCCCACATATATTGCCAAAAGATATGATAGTGACCATTTAATACCAACCATTGTAATGGCCATATCATCAGCATATAATCAAACAGACCTCACGGATAATACTCTGCTGGCGGAAATGGTGTTCTATGGCAAATCCTATCACTTCGTCAAAACCATCCTTCCCTGTACGCCTGATGAGTTTATAATAGGCTATACATCCGAAGATATAGCGGCAAGCTATGCAAACGAACCGCTGATTTATTCACATTTCGTAGAAAATGAGCTTTTTTTCGAGACTAATCCATTCATTATACGCAAATATACGGGCGAGGCACCATTTACAGATGATATTAGCATGGATGCGCCGGGCAGATTGGGCAGATGGATAGGGTGGAATATTGTAGATGACTATCAGATGAACAACAATATTAGCCTTCAGGAATTGATGGCTGAGACCAATGCTGCCAACATTTTCAGGCAGTCAGGGTATAAACCCCGCTAGCTTTTTTAGATTTCTTGGATTTTAATGTTTCTATCAGTACCCTCACTGCCTGCTTTTTAGAAAACTGGGTGCAGGCTAATGTGCGGGCTCTTTGTTTTATGGCAAGATTTATATCTCGGTTGTTGGAAATTTTAATGATATATTCAAAGACGTTTTCAACATCGTTGTCGCCGTGATAAATACCGATACCTGACTGGACTACAAGGTCATGTATCCATCCTTTAAAATTGAGGATTATTGGCTTTCCCATAGCAATAGCGTCAAAAAATTTATTGGGACTACTGGTCGTCAAAACCGGATGGGGCAGGAAGGAAAGGTAAATGAAATCGCTGATAGCCAATAATTCCCGCACGTCATATTTATTTCCAAATTGCCTCAAATAGAGGTTATCCAATTCCATTCTATCTTTCTCCCGTGAAATTTTAGGCATTTCCACCCCTTTACCCATAATCACAAACTGCCAATTTAAACCTTTATCCTTGGCTGCCTTCGCCAAGGATAAAAACGCACCCAACCCATTGACAGGGCCGATGGCACCAGCGTAGGATATTGTAATCTGGTCAATTGAAAGCACATCAATCCGAGCTTTATCAGAAACAATGGCAGGGTCAAAAAACTCCGGATCTGAAAAATTGGGGATTATAGTAATGGGCCTGTTTGGGCAAGTCCGTTCAATGGATTCACTGATGTCCGGAGATAGAGCTACTAGATGAAAAGCATCTCGGTAAATTTTGCGTTCTAGCCGATAAAGGATTTTTTTTATCACCCAGTTTTTGATGACTCCCATTTGGATGGGAGCTTCCGGCCATAAGTCTCTCACTTCAAAAAAATAAGGGATGGCAAATTTTCTTTTTGCCCATCTTCCAATCATCCCCGTGGTGAGTGGGGTGGATGTAATATACAGATAATCCGGACGGGGTAATTTTTTGATTAATTGCTTGGCTGCTCTCTCAAAACTAAAAAATGAATAGACCCTTCGTAAAAACCCAAAATTATTGTCATATTGTATAGGCAAATAGTGGACTTTTATGCCTTCAATTAGTCGTATGTCATACGTACTTTCATTGTGGGCAGTAATCATCTCCACCTCAATGCCAGCATCAACCAGCCCTTTTGCCAGGTGGTAGGACCGGATGGCACCTCCTTCCTCAGGAGTAAGGAAATACTGGTGGATATAAATTATTTTCATAAGTTGTGTGTGTATTTCCAAGACGCCAGCAGATACATATTCCAAAGCTGAAGAAAACTTTGCCGGATACCAGCCTCTGGTTTCTGAGCCAATTTACGCATTTCGACTGGAAAATCTCCTCCAAACTCTGATTCAAATTGCCTTATCACCGTAAACACTTCCTTCCTAAATCGGGTATCATCCCGAAGCCATTCACCAATGGGCAACCCAAATCCCAGCTTTTTCCTATAGGCTATTTCAGCAGATCCATATTGCGCAAGTAGTTCTTTTATCCATTGCTTTGGGCGCAATGACCTATGTTGTTCTTCTGTCAGGGACATGCTAAGACTAACCAAAGGCAAATCCAAATAGGGCGATCTTCCCTCGACACCGTGGGCCATCGTTGCGTTGTCGAACACTTTGAGTATGTCATGTGTCAAATAAACGTTGCGATCCCAGTTTAGTGCTGCCTTGTACGGGGTATTTTTCGGTTCAAACCATTTGTTGAAATCAGTGAATAATCTTGGAGGAACTGGCTGTAGGGCAGCGAAATTCAGGTAGGTTTCCATATGCGAAGCACCAATACCCTGTATTAACTTCTGGAACATCCGCGGAAAAACAGGAAGTGGCCTAAGTGTACTTTTCAGAGTCGCGGCAATCGTATGATATTTCAGATACAACAAAAATGCCCTGTGCCGATTATATCCGCCAAAAAGCTCATCTGCACCTGCTCCGCCAATTAAAACTTTTACTTCAGGGGTTGCTGTCCTGGCAATCATCCAAGTCAGAAATCCGGCCGTATCCCCTACCGGATGATCCAGCGTTTCTAAATACGCCGACCAATGCCTTCGGAAATCCTCCGGTTTAACTAGAATTTCCCGGTGTTTTCCATGACATTTTTCAGACAACCGCTTTGCATAGCGAAAATCCTGAAACTTGTTTTGATATTTTTTTTCAAAAACAGCCGTATAGGAATGTAACGGGGTTCCAGTTTCTCTGAACCAAACTTGGTAAAGCAATGCACTGTCCGCCCCCCCACTCAATACCATTCCCACGGGTACATCTGCATGGAAATGTTTGAGGACGGCATCTATTATTAATTCTTCAAACTCGCCGATTTTGGGGAGTGCAAGCGGCTTGGATGGAACATCCACCATTTCCCTTTCTAGTATTTCGCCCTCAAAATTCAACTCTATTACTTCACTCGGTAAAACCTGCTTTATGCCCTCATGGAAAGTTTGCCTTGGTGCGGTATGTCTAAAATAAAAGTAAGGCAGATATTGGCTAATGTTCCAGTCTTTTCCTACTAATCCAGAAGCTAATATTCCCCTAAACTCGGATGAAAACAACCATTTATTCCCATCTTGATGATAATACAGCGGCTTTTGTCCCAAAGGATCACGTGCGATAAGGATGCGGTTGCTATTTCTATTGATAAAAATAAACGAATACATTCCAGAAAGGCGTGCCAATCCCTTTTTCCCAAAAGTATACAGCCAATACAACAAAACTTCCGAATCCGACTGGCTTGCAAACGAAACTCCCAAACTCAGAAGTTCATTTCTAAGGTCTTGAAAATTATAAAGTGCTCCGTTCCAAACCAGAATCCCCTTTTCGTCTGAGGTCAGTAGCGGCTGATTGCCACGTGGAGAAAGATCCAAAATTCTTAGTCTGTTTCCTGATAAATAGGTACCCGCCCCGATGCGCATAGAGTGACCTGAATCCGGTCCTCTGTGTTGGATTGCCTCCATCATTTTAGAAATTGCTTTCCCTGCCTGATCCTCCGGATAGTGGAGCACCAAATTTACCCCGCACATATTTAGGTAGTTTTGTTTCCTTCAATCAATCCCATCTTCTGCAACATCTTCTGATTTTTTTCGAAAAATCGGCAAATGGAAGAGATGGAACAGGAATCGCATTTAGGCGACCGGGCCAGACAGGTATATCTCCCATGTAGAATAAGCCAATGATGGGCTTTGTGAATGACCTCTTTAGGTAAATGTTTGGTAAGTTGCATCTCAACTTCCAGTGGAGTCTTGGCAGAAGCAGGCACTAATCCCAACCGTTTGGAAACTCTAAACACATGCGTATCTACTGCCATGTTCGGCTGATTCCAGACTACACTTGTGATTACATTGGCCGTCTTTCTTCCCACCCCAGGGAGTTTGATAAGCTCATTAACCGTAGAGGGTATCTCACCGCCAAAATCCTCCACTAACATCTTGGCCATTCCAAGTAAGTGCTTGGTCTTATTGTTGGGGTAAGACACAGATCGAATATAGGGGAAAAGCTCGTCAAAATTAGAAGCCGCAAGATGTTGAGGTGTCGGAAAATCTCTAAAAATAGCGGGCGTCACCATGTTAATCCGCTTATCCGTACACTGAGCGCTGAGGATTACGGCTACAAGCAGCTGAAAGGGATTTTCGTAAAAAAGTTCCGTTTCAGGTAAAGGCATCTGATCGGAGAAATGATTTACAAAAGCTTGGTATCTTTCTTTTTTAAGCATAGAAGTCTTTTCCTAATTCGTAAAAATACTTCAAAAAGATAGTATTGTTTAATTTGTGAATTTAATTTAGATCAAGTATGGTCAAAAAAAACCTGCCAGCATGACGAATCAAAACTGACAGGTACAATGATGTGTGGTGTGGTTTTTCAAACTTTTTCCAATCCTGTAGCAGATTGTGCCATATTTTTAATTTCAGTGGAAATCTTCTCCGAAGGTTCCATCAACAGTGAATCCAATTGTTCTATAGTTTCCAAAACTTCCAAGTATTCCTGCATCATTTGCGGATTTACATGAAGTAATTGAACGAATTGTTCACTTTCAGCTGCCGTCATTTCCTGATAAATATATCTTACCAGGTCATTTTGGGTAAAAGATTTTGTCATAGGCTACGTTTATATGTTTAAGTTTTTTTCTTAAATTAATTAGTGCGTACCGCATTCTACCGAGTGCGGTATTTATACTCACTCCTGTTTGTTCGGCAATTTCCTGAAAACTTAAATCCATATAATGCCTCATAATCAAAACCTGCTTTTGATTCTCCGGCAACTCATCCACAAGACGTCTCAACATCGCATGGGTTTCTTCCTTCACTTTAATATCCTCTACGTTCTCTTCCGCAAACATAAGGGTATTAAATACGTTGGACCCATCTTCCATGACTACTGACGGATATCGCTTCATCTTTCTGAAGTGATCTATGGCTAAATTATGCCCAATTCGCATAAGCCATGGCTGGAATTTTCCCTCTTCGTTATATTTATCTGAGTTGAGTGTTTGAACTACCTTCACAAATACATCTTGCAAGAGATCTTCCGCTACGCCCTGTTCTTTGACTATCATGAAGATAGTCGAATATACTCTGGATCTGTACCTATCTACCAATAATTCGAAGGCAGCTTCGCTTCCGTTTCTATATTGGGCAATAAGTTCACTGTCTTTAGGTCCTACCCTTTTACTCATAAAACTGATATTTATTTAACGTAGAGTTTTAGTCCATATTATCTTTATCTTAAGTGAAAATCAATCTTTGTGTACTTTCAAATGTATAGAATACGATTTTACGAAGCAATCAATTTTCTATTTTTTTGCAAATGACATTTGAATTCAAAGTGGAGATATGGTTTTCCGCATAAGGTTCAAGAATTTACTTTTTTAATATACGATGAAAACCCAAAGAAAGATTACTGCTTCTCATATAACATCAGGGAATTTACCTTTTAAAATATGGGCCGTTCAACCATTAACAAGATATAATTTTAAAACCATCTAAGCAGCAAGTTTGTTTTGGGTGGTTCGACTTATGACAGCCAATAACCGTACCAAATCTATTCTTCATTTTTCCAGATATTTCTGAATCCCTTGTAGAAAAAACTATAAACCGTCCCTGCCAGTCCAATTGCCGCACTGATGTATGCGGAAGTGGTGTCCAGAATATTCGGATCATAAAAACTCAAAATCGCAATACTGATAAAAACAAAACTAACTGCCGCAGCCTGTATCAGCTTAGTGTTTCCTCTCCTTCTTTCATCCCTTTTAAAAGCATCCAACTCATCAGGACTCGTGTTTAATAGGACATAATTTCGAAAGCTCTTTGAAAAAAGCGTAATATAATCCTGTTGAAAATTTAGGATGAGCACGCCTTTTTGTAATAAAGCGGTCATTGTTTCCCTATTGGTATAGTTGATGAACCCCTCAGAAGCGAAATAGTAAACCATCTTTTTCTCCCTTAGATTCAACTTCTGCCATACCGTGATAAAATATGCTTTGTTGAAACGTTGAATAGACAATATTGTCTTCTCATACCTTTCTGCCGCCATTTCACCTTCCCAGTCGTCTGTGGCTATTTCGTCAGTAAGTAGGCAAGCCAAAGCTTCACTATTGTTTCCATACCCGATTTCCTGATTGAGCTGTAATGTTTTTATGTCATTGAATAATCGGCTTTTTATCATGCTGCTTAATTGGCTTACTTCCTCAGCCGGAAGTCCGGCTAAAGACTCACCTATGAATGGGATGGAGGCCGGCTTATTGTTGAAATTCAGCGGCACAATGTAAAACAAAAAGGGTTGCATCAATTCGGCAAGCAGGAGCCGGTCCTTTGAAGATTTCATGCTTTCCAACAAATCCTGGAGTGAAATACCCGAAGTGAAAAATATGGATCGGCCCGAAAAAAAATACGTTTCTCTTATTTGGTACATGAGGGTTAACAAATCTTCCGTATCCATCAAGTTATGAATATTCTCAATCACGACAGCGTCAATCCCCTCATGTAAACTCGGAAGCTCCGGGGCAACCCCCGAACAATTAATAACAATTCTATTTTTATCTGAAAACCCAAAATGAAAATCTATCCATTCCAGTGCCTTTTGATTGTCGATGCTGATAATGAAATTGTATTTTCGCACTAAGCAGGCAGGAGGTAACTTTTTGATATAGAATGAAAATAAATAATCGGTCAGGTATATCCGCTTGGTTAACCTTAGGAGAAGGTTAAAAAAGAGGAGCAACAAAAGTACAATGCCTATAAAAAACAAAGGCTTATCCCCAAATTTTCCGATTACCACATCCAAAATTGATTTTGGTGCTTTATCGTTCTTTTCCCTTAGCCAGTTCTTATCAAGACTGAATGATGCAATCATCTCCTCTATTTTTGGTGAGATAAATTGATAGACCCGCTCTTCGGCATTATTGGCGATTCTAGTAAAATTAAGCCTTCTTAATTTTTCATGATTAAGAATCAAATCGAGAAAAAAACCATCGACATTTGTATGCTCTTGTTTCTCCTGATATCCATAACTATCATTATCCCATAGGTATATTTCCTGAAAAAACACCTGGCGGTGAATAACGTATCCGGGAATAAGTCCGATGATACATAGCCAAAGCAGAAAATTTAGGGAAAAGATCCTTTTTTCTACCCGAATTTGAGTTATGAAATTCCAGAGTTTTGTAAGTCTAAAATGGATAGACTTAAGGGGCGACATATTCTTGCTTTTTCCTGAAAAATCTGTATTTAACTGTGGAAGTTTATTTTTGAGCATGACATAAAAACACACTCCCAGCATCGCTAACAAAACCAGAACTATAGATAGATTGACGAAAAAGAATACTAAATCTAAACTAACGTAAGAAAGGTACAACAGCCCGGCTACCACAAGCAACCACATAAAAAGCGCGGGTGCCATAAAATTAAATTCCCTACTTCCATATTTACCTACTCCCTGAGGGTGAATTAAAATGAAATTAATAAGCCCGCCCTGAGATGAAAAAACAACGGCCCAAAGAAATACGGTGAAAATATTCAACGGGATATACCAATAAACAATCAAATAGAGTCCAATTTGAAAAGCCAACAGATAATTGGCCAGTAAAAACTGTCGTCTTTTGGCTAATGAAGGGCTATACCATGAAAAGGAGAATTTTTTGACACTTAAATAAGTATTTAGCGGATTGGCCAAGGTTATTAAAATACCCAGAATGGCCAATACTAGCGTGTAAGGTATTAAAACGGCTAATGCTTCAAAAGTAGTCAATACATATAGCGTATCCTGAAGGTGCTCATCTACCAAGAAGATTAGCCAGATAGATGTGGAAAAATTATCCAAAGGCATTCTTTTTAACGTTGCGAGGTATTCAAATCCATTGACATAAATGGGTATTTTCCATACTTGGTCTAAACTTGAACTATCATTGTTTACGACAAGCTTCTGTAATTCCGCCCATTTATTTGCTCCAATCACATTCTGTAGATTGGTTACGGGGGTATTTACCTTCGCACTTTTCAACAATACCTGACCATTTGGCTTAAAGACAAGGAATCTATGTTGGCTACCCAAGGTGCTATTCCCGGCTGACATCTTAAATGTAATCGCCCTACCTTCATTTTCCGTCATTCTTTGACTAATCACTCCTTCGAGTTCCCCGTTGGATTTTGAATAATGGGCACTGATAAATGAATTTTTAAGACTATCTTTTATCTCTTTCACATAATCTCTTGAGGCGATGGAAATAAAGGGATTGGTTTTAAAATCAATTTTTTTTAATTTTTTTTCTGAAGTTGGAAAAGCGAGACTGGATATTTTCCCATCATAGGAAAAATGAATGTATTCATTAATCTCAGTAGGAAATGGGGACAGGACCGAATCTAAAGGGTCTAGGTCTATTTCCCTGTGAAATTGACTCAATTTATCATCGTAACTTTTTATAGAGACAGAAAACGTATCTTCAATCTCCTGAATAATATTGTCATAGCTCAGGGTCGACCTTTGATTCTGCACAAAGGCAAGTGCAAACCCAACTACTAGGGTCAGCACTATCAAAGAAAGCCCCACACCGAACATCCTACTCTTGGTCAAGACATCGCCCTCACTCATCGTGAATATACTGATGAGGGGAATACTGATAAAAATCAATACCAGCCCGAGGAAAAAGACATTTAACACGGAGAAATCTATCCGATAAGCCACCTGCCGAAACTCGCTGCTGTCTTTTACGCCAAGTAGGGAAAAAGAATTATCCCCAAGCATAAATGGCGAAACAAAACCCTCGTATGGAACCGTATTTATTAGCAACTTGACCTTGCCTTGGCCCTTATTAATCAATGACAACCCTTCCCCAGAAATCTCAGGAGCTACTTCTTCCGGAGATAACAGACGAATTCCCCTGCTCTCTCCCGGCCATAAAACCTCCCCTGAATCATTGAGCACATACAGTTCATCGAAAAAATGAGTCTGGAAATTGTACTTCATTAACTCATCTATGGGTACAATGTGATCAATTTGAAATACCCCTGACTTGGAATCCCCAGCTTTTTCTTCCACAATTTCTCCGGCAATCACGTTTTGAAATTGATTTAACAGCCTATTATATTCCAATTGTTGAACATTGGCTAAGCGCTGGGAAAAATCAAAAAATTGATTCCGAATGGTTAAGTAACTGAGGGTATCTTTTTGGAATACTTCTATGGATGGCTGAAGCATTTGGGCCTGCATCTTTTCGTTGGCAGGAACGGCTGTAATTTGGGAGATATTAAACTTCTTATCCGTGTCTATTATGGCGACCATTTGAGCTGCTGGACTGTCGGGGTCAGGATCTATTATTCGGAAAAAATTCCTGGCCAAATATTCTTCCAGTTGCACGTTGTAATTGTAATAATTTTCAAGAAAGCTCTGTTTTGCTAAATGTATTGCTTTTACGGACTGAAATTCAAGTTGCTCCCTGTTGGTTTTGGATTGCTGATAAAGGTAAACCGCTACCAAGGAAACCAATCCAAATATAAATATCCAGACCCGAATATCTTTGAATTTCATCTTTTAGAGCTTTTATTTTGTAGGGAATATCAGAAATATAAGGCTATTTTTTCCTATATAAAAGTATTTATACAAAATTAAAGTCTGAAAAATAGATTCTTTATGAATGATTTGTCAGGCAGTGATTACCAAACCGGAAGACGTAATTTCTGCAGGATAACAACGCAAATCCCTACAATCTCCAGACTTTATGGCTCCAGTTTTTACGTCAAACCGATACTGATGAAGAGGGCACACAACTTCCCCAAAGCCTGTAACGGCACCTTCTGACAGGCTTGCCAAACGGTGAGGGCAAAGGGCCTCAAAGGCAAAAAAATCATCTCCTATCCGGACCACGCATATCTTCGTTTCTCCCAACTGAACCTGGCGAATCTTTTTCTCAGGGAAAAGCTCCCTTGCACCTGCTTCTGAGCTTCCCAGTACAAATTTCTTCGACATATTTCTTTGATTTAAGCCCGCCGCAAGGTAATAAAAAAACCCGTCAGAGCTCATCGAACGGGTTAATTCATTGCATTTTAAACAGGAACAGCGTAATTTTCTATATCGTCTTTTGGATGGGATTAGCTCTGAAAGAGATATCTCAATACTTTTAGCCAGTACATCCTTGCCGCCGATTATCTTCCAGTAGTAAACGTCGCAGGAGGAGCAGCTTTAATGGTACTTGATTGAATAAATGTTCTTCCAAACATATCGGTAGCCCGAACCTCCACGGTATGTGAGCCTTCTGGTAAATTTGCGGGGATGGCTCCTCTCCAAAGGTGCGTACTGTTAACCGGATTGGAGGGTCGTCGTCCGGGCATCAGTTTATCCATGGTATCCCACTCCATAACCTGACGTACAAATTCCGGGTCGGCGGCATCTATCCAGCTCATGGACTTCCATTCCCCGTTGTTTATGCGATAGTCAACCTTGTCATCTTTAGATCCCATATAAAAATTGACAAAAATACCGGCTTGGGTTCCCCTATTATTGGCTACTATTTTTGGGTGAAATACATGCATTTGGTAATCTTTAGGCTTACCCAAAACCTGGTAATCCAAAGTGTACTGATTACCATCCACTACCAGCCGAGTATAGCCCTTTGGGGTTCCATCGCGCATGGTAGAAATAGGCAATCCGTTACCATCCAACTGACCTGAATACCAATCGCCGTTTGTTGTGCCTGCGTTATATTCGTGAAAGGGCTTAGGCCCTTGCCAGCCATCTTCAGCGGTGTACAGGTTTTGACGCTGCAAATGGGTATGCGCGGAGAAAGCAACTACGTTGGAATACTCCTTGAGCAGGTCAAACAGCCGCTGCCGGTCGTTGTTTCTAAATGAATTTTCATCTTGGTGCATTAAAGGAATATGAATCGCAATGATAATCAATCTGTCCTTTTCGACATGTTTCAAGTCATTTTCCACAAAATCCAACTGGTCCTTTCTAAAACCTCCCCAATAACCCTGTCCATCTCTTGGATCGGGGAATAGTATATCATCTAATACGATAATATGTGTCTGGCCAACATTAAAGGCATAATTGGCTGGTCCAAAAGTGGCTTCAAAACTTTCGTCACTCAGATTATCGGAAGTAGCATCAAGGTTCATATCGTGGTTCCCCAGCAGATTGTACCATGGCAAATTCATCGCTTTCATTACTTCTGCATAAGGAACATGAAGATCCAATGCGTCTCCTACCAAATCACCTAGCGTAATTCCAAAAGCCATATTGTTTTCTTTCTTGGCCTCCTCCACGACTGATCTTCTAAAATATTCCAGCTCGTCCGCTGTATATGGCTGAGAATCTCCAAAAACCAATGCGGTAAAAGAATCTTTTTCTTCCTTGGGATATAACGCAAAATCCACTGACTTTGGCAATTCACCGGTAGGGGCTACTCCAGGATATTTAAATTCAGGTGATCCCTTAGGCTTGTGCAGATAATAGTACTGTGGTAAATTATTTTCATCAAGTGGCACCGTATATCCGCTAGGCTTAATCACAAATAGAGGCGTGTCATCTGTTACTGACAGGGTATATTTTCCCTGATTATCCGTCAATACCACATCTAATCCATTGCTGACGGCCACACCTGGAATACCTTTTTCCCGCCTTTCTTTTTTTCCGTTGTTGTTGGCATCATGGTAAACATAGCCTGTAGCTTGCTGCTGTGCCTGTATGGGAAGACAAACCCAAATGAGACAGATGATCAAAAGAATTCTTTTCATAAGCATTAAGTGTTGGTTTTTGACGCAAATTAGCTAGACTAACTCGGATGTAGATGACCCTACTGTTAAGTTATATTTAGGATTCAATTGCCTTCGTTAAAAAAAACAGCCAATCCATCCTTTCCGGCAACTACGATATCGAGAAACCCTGAATTATTCAAGTCTTCGATTGCAAAATAAATACCCGCTCCCTTTCCTTCACCAAATGGGCCATAGCTGATTACGTTTTTGGTAAACGACTCACCGTTCCACTTGAAGTAATACATGCCCAAATTATCATGACCTCCCGGATCGTTGCCATTGTGCGCACGGTATCTTTTGCCTGTTACCAACTCCATTTCACCATCGTTATCGATATCTACCCATTCAAGACAGTGATACTGGGACTGAAAGGGATCTATGGGATGTTTTTCAAAGGTGATATTTTCTCCGTCCTTCTTTTGCTCATACCAATCCAAACCATAATCATGGGCCTGACCTACAATTAAGTCATTTAATCCATCCCCGTTAACATCTTGTACCAAGACTGGAATACTGGCTCCTCCAAAATTGAAGTCTTCATGTAGCTTCCAAGTGCCATTTTTCGGATCTTCGGGTGCTTCCAGCCAACCATTGGATAAGATGAAATCACCCCGGCCATCTCCGTTAACATCTCCAAAGCCCAACCCATGCCCATGAGTAGGGGCAACTTCGACACGGTCAAACTGCCCAGTGGGTTTTCCGGAACCGTCTCGGAGAAGTTTGTAATAGGCCAGCGGTTTGTTGGGAGTGTTTGGTACGATTTCATCATAGCCGTCACCATCCACATCCCAGGCGCGGGTTGTTTCCACATTTCCTGTCTTAGCTATTTCATGGGTTGTCCAAGGTTGGTTAGTTCCTGGATTTTCCATCCACATCAGCGTTGCCCCAAACCAGCCACCCGTGACATAATCCATTTTTCCATCTCCATTAACGTCCATGGGAATCGTGGAAAAATCATCAAAATATTCACCCACCCGATTAAATACCGCGATAAAATGTTTCTTTTTAAAATCCGGTCCCTGATACCAATAGCTTCCAGATACTATATCGAGATGACCGTCACCATCGACGTCAAATACGCCGGCTGACTCGGCACTTTCCATCGCGATGAATTGCTTTTTGAAAGTAACCGGTTTTGTGTTTGTTACCGAAACAAACGTTAATATTAGTGAAAATGCTATACCTATATTCATAATCCAAAGATAACCTATCAGGGGAAAAATGCATCCTTTACTGTCCTGCTTTTTCTATTTTTAACGTCATTTGAATGTTCGTTGTCAAACTCAAACGTTGCCTTACCGTAATGCACTGAAATAAACCAAAGTAAACTGTAAACAAAAATTGAAACGCCAATCATTTCCAAAAATTCCTCTATTGAATAGTAAATCATGTAGGTCAACGTCCAGCCCCTATTTTCCATCTCATTTCCTCCTAACATTTCAAAACCAATTGCACCACTAACAAAAATAAACCCTGCAAGAATCATCAAGCCAAACATTCTTAAATCAAGCCGTAAGAAAAACGGGATATATACTAGAAAAAGCACTAATACTCCAATTGCGTAAGGAATTACCCATGCGTAATAAAAATAGCCTGATAAGTCATAAGTATCTTTGAAATACCCAATTAGTGTTTCGTGAATCATAACTGCTTCGTCAATTGCCAAAAAGGAAAATACCAAAGCCAGTCCCATCCATCCTAAGTATTGTTGATTTAAGGATTTCTCGGCAAAAGCAATTACAAAAATTATCAAAGAAGTGACTAGCAGCTGAACGGCGGAAAAAAAAGCCGGAATATTTCCTTCGAGATTAAAATTAAACTCACGTATAGTAAACCTATGTATTCTCCTTAAATCTTCAATTGTTAAAGTGAAATAAATAGTAAGAAAATTTAAAATCAATAAAATTGTAATAAATATAGTTAGTCCAATAAAAATTTTAATTGGAGCAATCCGAAAATTTAAAGTAGTCATAATTGAAGCTTTAACAAAAGAATGTATAATCCCCGAATTACAAGAAAATTTTTAAGAGAAAATAACAATTTGTTAACTCTAGAATGAAAATAAATTTTGAAATTTTGCTCTACAAACGTTGAGTAACCCTCTAATTACCTATAAGCCAATCACTTACTCGTTTATTAAAATCCTCAAGGTTTTCCCAGTGAAATGCGTGGCCGCTTTCTTCATAAATATGTAAGGTAGCACCGGGAATTGCGGCTGCCACTTCCTTAGTCATCCATTGAGGTGTGAATTCATCTGAAGCTCCCCCGACTACGAAAGTGGGAACGCTGAGCATTGCCAATTGATCCAATACCGAATGATCAATACATGCCGCTGCCTGGCCTTCGAGGCCAATCAGCGGTTGGGGATTCGTATCATAAGCTGCATTCTTGCGGTCTTCGAGCAATCCGGCATACTTCTCGGGATCATCCCAAGAAGCCTTAGAAAAAATCAACTGCTGTATGAATCTACTGAATTCCTCCGGCCTAAAACGAGCCTTGCAGTCTACCATCAATTCAAATATGGCCTTTGCTTTGTTGTCGCAGCGTGCCCAAGGACACATCAGTACCGTTGATTTAACCTTTTGGGGATGGCGGATGGCTAGTTGCTGGGCTATGGTACTTCCCATGGATACCCCTACTACCTTGACGGAAGGTATCCCTAACTCATCCAATAACGCCGCACAATCGTCCGCCATCATACCCGTGGAATAGGGCCCCATAGGCTTGTCTGATTGTCCAACTCCCCGGTTGTCAGGCAGAATACATTGGAAATCCTTTTCCCAAGCTTCTACATGCTTTTCCCAAACCGATCCCGGAGCTGTGATCCCCATAATCAACAAGAGTGGGTCTCCTTTGCCCCGTGTTTCGTAAAAAATATTTATTCCGTTTGCGCTAATATTTGGCATTACCTAATCATTTAAGCTGATGAATTAATTCTTCCTGTACCCACTTTCCGTCATGCAGGGTAACAAAATCGGGATCGTCAAGTGCTTCTTTCCCTTCATCTTCACATATGATCCATCCCGGGAAATTAATATTCTTGAGCCATTGTGTGATCCCTACCAAATCCACTTTTCCCTTACCCATCAGGGTAAATTCAGGATTTCCATCCCAGTCTTTGTAATGAACATGGTTGATTAGCGATTGGTATTCTTTCATTTTAGCGAGTGGATCCATTCCCGCGTTGATGATATGCCCGACGTCGGGACACCAGCCCGTTACAG
>DATHWC010000349.1:0-29847 GCA_035460985.1 Lunatimonas sp. | reverse complement strand
TGGCAAATTTACAATAAAGGCCAATTCATCCCAAAACCTTGTTGCCAGCTTTGTGGGGTATCAATCAGTTAGGTTGCTGGGAAATTAGTACTTCCCAGGCTTTTAAAAGGATTTCTATTCGGGTCATGGTGTAATGAATTTCGACTAAAGGTCACCTAACAAATAAAATTGGAAATGTTTGATTTGAGAGATTAAGTTTGAATTGTAAATTTTTAACGCGGTAAAATAAAAGCCTGAAAATCAATTCAAAGCCCTCATCTTTTTTTAGTTTAAAACCTGCAAGAATGTGGGAAGTTATACCGTTTTATTTCGGTTACCTTTTTATATTTACGTAGTAACGTGCTTTTAATCTTTCACCAAAAACAAAAGGTATGAACACCAGCGATACCCACGATATGCGGATGGCAACGATGACTTTTGCCACCGTATATCCCCATTACATTACAAAAATCGAAAAGAAAGGCCGAACAAAAGCAGAATTGCATCAGGTAATCGAATGGCTGACGGGCTTTGATGAAGCGAAAGTACAAGAGCTTATCGATCAGAAAGCAACGTTTGAAACTTTCTTTCAGCAGGCAAAATTAAATCCAAACGCCCATCTGATCACCGGGATGATTTGTGGGTATCGAATAGAGAATATTGAAAACCCGCTGACACAGAAAGTCCGGTACCTAGATAAGTTGGTTGATGAACTGGCCAAAGGAAGGAAAATGGAGAAGATTTTACGGAAGGGGTAGGAAATGAAAAGTAGATACAGCCCGAAAATCCACCATCGTAAGTCTATCCGGTTAAAGGGGTACGATTAAGGGATTGCCCCTGCAAAAAAAACCGTTGGTGATATGGTGGGGGCATTCCAATCCATTGTTACGGTAGAATATATTCGTGGCGAAAAAACGTTGGGATGGTCCCGATTCAACGGAAAATTATGGCAACGCAATTATTGGGATAACATAATTGAGATATGGTTCACGCAGCGGACTCGATGATTTCTCGCGGCTGATGCGACGTCTGAAGGGATTTAAATCAGTCTTTTGAATTTGTAAACCGGCAATCCTCTAAGATATATTGGAAATAAGGCGTAAGTTTAAAACATTGAAACATAACCGAACAAGTTATGTTAGGAAATGCGATAGGTTTCATACACTATTGAAATAAATTAAAATAATATCTCAAGCAAAAAACCTAACACCATGACCAAAAAACGAATATTCTTCACCGGCGGATCGGGGAAAGCTGGAAAGCATGTGATACCTTACCTACTTGACAAAGGACATCGGGTGATGAATGTAGACTTGGTGCCATTGGATTACCCGGGTGTTGATAATTTGTCGGCGGATATTACGGATTCGGGACAGATGTTTAATGCCATGAGCTCGTATGCCGGATTGGATGAGTTGGAAGCTGGTGGAGGAGTTCCAACATTTGATGCGGTGGTGCATTTTGCGGCCGTGCCCAGAATCCTGATCAAACCGGACAATGAAACCTTTCGGGTGAACACCATTGGAACATACAATGTGATTGAAGCTGCAGTTAAGCTTGGGATCAAAAAGATTATCATTGCATCGTCGGAGACCACCTACGGCATCTGTTTTTCAGATGGGCAAACTGACCCCAAATCACTCCCATTGGAGGAAGACTACGATGTGGATCCCATGGATAGCTATGGATTGTCCAAGGTAGTGAATGAAAAAACGGCCCGTAGCTTTCAGAAGCGGTCGGGGGTTGATATTTATGCCTTGCGAATCGGAAATGTGATAGAGCCGCACGAATATTCCGAACTGTTTCCGCATTATTTCAAACACCCCGAAGTGCGCCGAAGAAATGCATTCTGCTATATCGACGCTCGGGACCTGGGGCAGATCGTGGATTTATGTTTGGAAAAAGACGGCTTGGGTTATCAGGTTTTCAATGCTGGAAATGACCACAATGGAGCAATTATCCCAAGCAAAGAATTGGCTGAACAATTTTTTCCGGGTTTACCAACTACGCATGAACTCGGGGAACACGAAGTCTTGTTTTCAAACCGTAAAATCAGGGAGGTCTTGGAATTTAAAGAACAGCATAATTGGAGGAAATATGTAAAAGGCGAGTGATTTTGAATTCTGGGTTAATTGTTGCCCCTGAAGTCAGGGAATTCAATTTGCAATATGATTTTACTTCTTAAATAAGACCTTCGGGGTCGGAAAAGACCTCAAAGGTTTCGGTTAGATCTTTGAGGTCTTTTTTAACTTTGAATCTCTTCAGTTTTTGATCTTCGGTGTTTGCTTCAAAACTTAGACCTCATTTTCTTCGAACTCAGTCCTTTTCTCGGATGAGTGAAAAGCTCTACAGTGAGAAAGAATTTACACAAAGTGAGTCCTCCCCGCTCCATCTATTATGTATCAATTTAGAACTAATGGGTGCTATATGGGCTATAGGGCCATTGGCAATAGTTTTCCAGGATGTTTTTATTCTCAGGATGAAACGGAGCAGTTTTTGACACCATCTAAATAAACAAACCAAAATAAAAATCATTATGGCAGAAATAAAAATAGAAAAGAAAAGTCCTATATGGCCGTGGATACTTTTGATTGTGATCGTTGTTGGTATCCTAATTTACGTGTTTGCGTCTGATCGTGACGATGACAACAGCAGAGAAAGGCCCAGGGAAAATACCCAAGAGCCTTTGAACTCACTACCGGATACTCCGAATAGCGAAGTGACTCTTATAAGTATTATAACAGATGGTCCTGATCGGATCGGCCTCGGATAGGGTTTATCCCTTAAGCTACGCTTGTAAGTTAACGAGCGCCAACGATGCGGACTTATGAAACGATGGCAAAACTTCTTCAGCCGGTCCGCAGATTTGATGGAAAATATTAACAATAACTCACCAGAAATTAAGAACCATGTCAGAAAACAAAAAAAATCTTTATTACCTAGATGATCTTTCCGGTTATAAAGTAGCCTCAGATTATAATGATGTCAGGGGATGGGAAGTAAAAGATGCCGATAACCGAAGAATTGGGAAAGTGGACCGCTTATTGGCAAACAAAGAAACAAAGCGGGTGGTCTACTTGGATATAGAAGTAGACGAGTCTATCATTGCGGATGGTCATGAGGTTTATGATAAACCTGCAAGCGCCGGGGCCCATGAATTTTTAAATAAAGACGGGGAATCTCACCTGATCATTCCGATAGGAATGGTGAGATTGGACGAGAAAAATAAACATGTAATCTCCGATACAATCGACTACAGCACATTTTCCAAAACGAAGCGGATTGGCAAAGGCGTGGAAATAGACCGTGAATATGAGGTTTCTGTATTGGGACAGTATTCTCCGGAACATGCGAGTGATGAAGGCCACCAACAGGGTGAAGGGTTTTATGACCGCCAGGTATTTAAAAGACCTGAGGATAGAAGGTAAGCCTCATGTATAAATGAAAGTGGAACCGGGATGTGAACTATTCACTTCCCGGTTTTTCACTAAAATCACTACTGGGTTAAAAATTGACCTTATTTTTTTCTGTCTATTTTGCGATTTTAAACGTAATATTCATATTTCCCCCATTATTTATTTAGCTAAAGGCAAACATATCCGGATTATGGGTATTTAGGACAGGGAAACAGGCTAAGCCTTCGGCTCCTTCGTCTCTATTAAGAAAATCCATATGCTTATTTGTTCGTCACAGCGGCATGACTGGAGATCAGGAATTTTTTGCCAGTAGCTACCTCCATGCACAGCACCCGGGTTCTGCGGCTTTCCAGTTTTTGGAACACCCGCTGCTTTAATTCGAATTTTTCACCCAACTTTACATCACTCAACAACGTTTTCAACCGATCTGGATCTTGGGTGTCATACTTCCTTAGCTCTTTCATCAAAAATAAATCCGCCCCCGAACTGGCTTTAGGATTATGCATATGACGCCGGAGCGGTATTAAAATATCCACTGGAAATACAGACTTGTCGTTTATCATAGGGGACATTAATTCCTGAAAGGTCCCCTTCCATTCTAGGCCGTGAGGCATGCAGCGGATGGAGTGGGCCGCATACACATGGTGGTGTGCCACCTCGTGGATATAGGTGATAAGAAACTGATAGGGATTTAAATCATGGTTGATGGTGATTTTTTGAAGAGGCTGATCCCTGCGAAACCTGAAATCACCCAGCTTGGAACTGCGGGAACGGGAAATAACAAAGTGAAAGGGCTTTTGTTCCCAAAGGGAAAAACAATAATCCAACGCTGCATCCGGAACCCGCCCCTGGATATGCCGAATCCATTCCTCTTTTTTCATGTGCTTATTATTGTTTTTAATACCTGCATCTTCACTTTCTGACATTACGGCGGAGCCATTGTCATAGAAACCTTCGCTACCGAAATTATCCCTGTGCGTACCGCTTTCCTAATGCTCGATTTCATGTGTGCATTTGCGGATGTTTACCTGATTCAAATATACAGGAATTTTACAAAAAATCTGACCTACATCTCAAGCAGAATGGATAAGCGCAATCAGTGCAGTTCGGATTTTTTCCTCCGCTTCCGACTGTAAATTACTGATCCGGCAACGCCAAGTTTCGTAGCCGCCTTTGGCCAGTTCCTCTGCAGGAGGTACATAACCTACATTGCCATTTGCCAATGTAATGTTAAAATAAAGACCTTGTACATCCTCTTTGATTTTTAGACCAGTGGCTGCAAAAAACTCTCCGGGTAAAGCACCAATTCTTCCAGAACCAATTCTCAACACCTGCAAGGGTACGTTTGCCAATACTGGGTATTCAGCCAGCAAAAGTTGCTCTCGGGCATATAATTTCCTCCATCCCTCCGTATCAGGGACCAAATATTCCAGTTTTCCAGTTTTCAATATGTCTGCCGACTCTCTCAGCTCTTCCTGGGCTGGCATCCTAGGGACGATAAATTGCTCCTCGAAGGCTGCTCCCAAATTTGAATTTATTTCCCAGTAAGCAGAATCGGTCATGGTACGACGGAGTTGAAACAAAGGTTCTATACGGGCAGTGCTTTTCGGAGAAAGCGAAGCCAGTTACCGTGAAATATTTTTTGGATGTCATCCTCGGTATATCCCCGTGCTGCCAAAAGTGATTCGTATTTTTGTAGGTCAGCAATGGAATTCAGGTCCCAAGGGGACTGCTCTGTGCCAAATATTCCGTCCAAATCACTGCCGATGGCAATATGGTCAGTATTTCCGGCCAACTGACAGATATAGTCCCAATGATCGATCAAGTGTTCCAGTTTGATGTCAAGCTGCCAGGGGTCGGAGACCGTATCGATAAAACGAATATCCATAGCCCAACAGTCCAGCATACCTCCGATAACAGCCCCCCTCTCTATCAACCGCTTAATTTGCTCATCGGTTAGCTGTCGCTGATTGGGCACGATCTTTCGAACATTATGGTGGCTAGCCCAGACTGGGCCTTTGTGCAAATCTAAGGCCTGATCAAATCCTAGGTCCGTGAGGTGGGTTACATCCAGAATCATATTCAGACAACCCATGGTTTCCAGCAATTCCTTTCCAAGTTCAGTTATAGGACCCTCCATCTTAGTCCCCGGTGCATAGCGTCCAGGCCCAAAATGGGATAATCCCAATGCCCTTACGCCGTAAGCGTAGGCTTTGGATAGGTAGGATACATCCACCAAGGAATCCGCCCCCTCCAAACTCAAGATATAACCCACAGGTTTTCCCTCATCCGGGATGCCTTCATCCTGCCAAAGTGCGACCATTTCATCCAGTCCAGAGCGATTGATGATCTGTTTCATTTCTCCCAGAGCTTCCATCTCCCTATACCAGGCAAGTTGGGCCTGAGTCATCGCCCAAGCCTGCTGTGGGGAGTTCCAGCCAGGAAGGGCCGAGTCAGGAGGAGAATAGCGGGCCAACTGGGTGGCGACTACGATTCCTATCTTTCCTTTTCGGAGTTCCGGCAGGGTTACCGTACCACGGCCCCTGTCGGGCTTGTCTTTCATATGCATCTCTGTCTGCCTAACTTGAGCAAGGGGGAGTCGCAGATCTCTGTTCCACTCGATGGCGTTCATGGCCAAGTCCAGGTGGGCATCGATGATCAGTCTTTTTTTCATCTGTTTATAATTGTTTTTTAATGGTCAGATGGAATCTCGCATGGCAAATAACTTTAATTAAAACTTGGGGTTTTTTCCTCAGCTGGAAACAAATCCCGGTTTATAATGAAAATAAATGGAACGACAAATATTCAATGCCTTATCAGAGAGCCAAGAGGCATCATGGGCCCGGCATTGCTGCCCGCAACTCCGGCACCGAGTAATGGGAACATAAAGAACCAAACAAGGGCAATGGTCTGGGCCGTGATGAAATAAATGGCCTTAACCAATGGGGTCCCCATAGTGTTGGGGCGATGGCAGCATATAGAATGGCCAGTAATATTCCATTGCTATAGTGTCCAAAAACACCATAGGCCATTCCGAGACCTGTTTTTTCGCCCAAAAGAGCAGGCAGGTCACACCACAATATATGTGTTTTTCCTTTATGGTTTCTTTCGTTAGTCGTTATTAGTGGTAGTTTCAATTACTTTTGTACAACCTACGCTTGCCCAAAGCCCAGCCTATAAAGCACTTTTAAATAAAACCTATGAAAAGGACTTCCCGCTTGTATATCCTGAGCAAAAAGGTTTATTGAGAGAAGCTGTAGTTTTGGATACAAGAGAGGAAAAGGAATACGCCGTCAGTCACTTGAAAACTGCTCGCTGGGTAGGGTACGAAACCTTTTCAATGGAATCGGTGTCAGAAATTCCAAAGGACGAAACGATAGTGGTTTATTGCTCCATTGGAGCCCGAAGCCTGGAAATTGGCAAAAAACTGAAAGCTGCCGGTTTCCAAAATGTATACAACCTGTATGGAGGAATCTTTCACTGGGTAAACGAAGAGAATCCGGTTTTTACACCAGACACCATTCAGACCGATCAGGTGCATACCTACAATAAAATGTGGGGTATGTGGCTGAAGAAAGGCGAAAAAGTTTATTAAGTTAATTTCTTCATCCAGGCTGTAAGTTCTCCAGTAACGTAGGAATCAGTTCAGAGACTGTGGGGTGTGGGAATACCCCATCCCGAATTACCGTATAGGGGTTTCCGCCATACATCACATTGAGAATGCTGCTGATAATTTCATCTCCTCCTACTCCCAGAACGGTAGCTCCGAGAATTTTCTCCGTTTTCTTATCTACAATTATCCGGATAAATCCATCCGTTTCTCCCTTCTCCTTGGCTCGGGCGATGCGTTTCATGTCACGATACCCGACCAAAAAGTCAAGTTTTTGATCTTTCGCCTCTTGTAGCGTGATTCCGGCCCGACCCAGTGGAGGGTCTACAAATAAGCCATAGGTTAGAATACGGTCACTTACTTTTCGGCTTCCCTGCTCGAACAGGTTGGCATTAATGATTTCAAAATCGTTGTAGGCGGTATGTGTAAATGCACCCTTCCCATTGCAATCTCCCAGTGCATAGACACCGGCAACATTCGTTTCCAGCCTATCAGTTACCTGTATGTATCCCTGTTCGTTTGTTTTAATACCTGCGGCCTCAAGTTGAAGCAGGTCTGTATTGGGAGTCCGGCCTACCGCTACCAGCACATGCGATCCACTGATTTCGGGAAGTCCCTTTTCGCAGGTTACTGAAACAAGCAATTGACCATCTTTTTCTTCCCGTGCGCCAACGCAGGTCGCATTTAGCCGAAATTCGACCCCCTCTCGTTCCATCACCCGCTGTATCTCCCTGGAGACATCTTCATCCTCTCTGGAGATGATTCGGTTTGATTTTTCTATGATGGTCACTTTGCTTCCAAAACGCCTGAACATCTGTCCAAATTCCAGACCAATATAGCTTCCACCGATGATGATTAAATGCTCCGGCAAATGCTCCAATTCCAGTATGCTTTGGTTGGTAAGGTAATTGACTCCTTTCAAACCTTCCGGGATATAAGGCCTGGCGCCTACATTGATGAAAACTTGTTCGGCCGACAATTCTTCACCATTTACTTCAACGGTATGCGTATCGGTAAACTGGGCAATGCCTTTGATCAATGTGATGTGCTCGTTTTTTTCTATACCGGCGGTCATCCCGTCAACCGATTTTTTGATCATTTTATCTTTTCGTTGCTTTACCTGTGACAGGTTCAATTGGGTTCCTTTCGGAATGGATACGCCCAACGCCTCCCCATTGAGGGCATCAAACATTCGGCGGGCACTAGCCACATAAGTTTTGGTAGGTGTACACCCTACGTTCAGGCAGGTGCCGCCCAAATGTTCTTTTTCAATGAAGGCCACTTTTTTACCTTTCGCAGCCATTTTAAAAGCCAAAGGGGTACCCGCTTGTCCGGATCCGATAATGATTGCGTCAAATTTCATGGTCATTTGTTTTTTCAACTAGTAGATTATTAGGTTATATCAATAAAGCAAAGGGGAAAACAATGCCAGATCAATTTTTCTTGGAATGTGTTTAGTTTCATCTCTGTTATCACTTTCTAGATTTCTAAAGTTATTGGAGCATTCAAACTACGAGCATTTTGAATCAGCCTTTACCGTTATTGCATGAATATCCTTCTTTGTTTCCCGAATAGTCGAACGGGCAGGCAGTTCCTGACGTAAAAATAGTTTAATCTTTAGGGGAATTCAGTATGCTGGAGAAAATCATCTGGCTGATGGTCTCCGCGAATCTGTTATCTTATTGCTGTACTTGTAACCATCAGAACATGTATGGATTATGGGCTTGAATATTTAATTTGCCATGATGGTTAAAATCATAAATAATTTTTGGTAACAGGTTTATTTTTTGGCTATTTTGACCTGATTTTGAATAGCGTATTTTATACTAACGTCAAGGTTTTCGGTTTTTATGGAAAATTTTAGATTTAAGGTGATAATAATGCGTTACGTTTCCCAATTTAGTACCGACTACTAATTGAGTTTAAATGACAGTTGATAAGGACTATGATGACGAAAAGGCCATTCGGGATATTGGTTTAAACGTTGACCTTCAAAAACCGATTAGGTACTTATATGCCTGCCATTACAATGGCGTTGAGCGATATATCCTGCGAAATAGCGGAAGTACCTTTGATGCTGAAGATATCTTTCAGGAGACATTGATGGTCACCATCAAGGCGATTCAGGGAAGTAGATTTCGGGCTGATTCCAGTTTGAAATCATATGTTTTCGCCATTGCGAAGAATTTGTGGATTTCGGAATTGAGAAGAAGGAAAAGTGCTTCCAAAAGAGCTGAAATTTATACAGACGAACAGGATATGCAAATAAAGCCCACAAACAACGAGCTCATTAGGAATGAGAACTTTAAGCTGGTTTTAGGTCTGTTCGAGTCGTTAGGGGGGAAATGTAAGCGAATACTTTTACTTTTTTATTATCAGGACATGAGCATGAAGGAGATTATGGAGGAAGAAAATTACACAAGTGAGCAAGTAGTGAGAAACAAGAAGTATAAGTGTCTCAAAACGTTAATAGATCAGATTAAATCCGATCCTATCCTGTATGAAAATGTTAAAGATGCTTTAAATTATGAATAAGCAGGAAATATTTGAGTTACTGGAGGACTACCTGGAGGGTCGTTTGGATGATCGGGCCAAAGTTGATCTTGAAAGTAAAATAGCTTCTGATGCTGAACTTAGGGAGCAGTTGGAACTATTAACTTTTACAAAAAGGCAACTGAAAGATGTTGGTCTATGGCGGCAAATCAATTCAGTGCACGAAACTTTCAAATCTGACAGGGAGAAAAAATCAAAAGGACAAGTAATTTCTCTTTTTGGAAAGAAATGGATTGGTATTGCGGCTTCTTTTCTGCTGATTTTTGCTTTCATTTCTATTAGCTTTTATCAACTCCAGCCCTCGAAGATTGTCGATGACAATTATATGGCATACAAACTCCCCGTGATGCGGTCGGAGGAAGGTCAACACACTGCGGTAGAATTATTTTATCAGCAGCGTGACTGGGATAATCTACTGCGTTGGGTGGAAAAGGAGCAGTCACCTGAACAGAAGCCTTATTTTTTTGCCGGGTTGGCCTCATACGAGAAAGGTGCTTATTCGGAAACATTAAACTATTTCAATAGGGTAGGAGAAATAAATGCTAGGGCAGAAAAAAAACTTTTTGAACAGGAAATGGACTTTTATTCCTCTCTTACTTACCTGCAACTTGGGAAATATGAGGAGGCTTATCGATTGATAAACAACATGAAAGAAGACCGCTCACACGTATATCACGATGCATATGATAACTGGGATCGATTTAAGATCAGGTTGCTTAAATTAAAAAAAGGAAGATAGTTGGATTACATTTTGCTTCATTGAAACGATATTGGAATAGAAGTATGTTAACTAAAACCAATTAAATTGATATGAAGCGAATAACAAAACATTATTTACAGATCGGATTTGTGCTAGGGTTAGGGATGCTTGTTGGGTGCCAGAATAATGACGACAATGTTCCCGGTACTGGGGAGGGAAGTTTGGGACTGGCTTTTGTTTTGGGATCTGGAAACAATGCCCAACCTAGTGCAAGAACCTTAACCAATGATTTGGAGATAACCGAAGGATTTATCCAGATCAAAGAGTTGGAATTGGAAATGGAGGGAAGGGACGAGAATGGTCGTTTCGAGAAAGAGTTTGAAATCGAATTTAATGACATCCGCAAGGTGACCTTTGACCAATTCGACGAATCCAGCGATTTCTTTATCAACATTCCAGAAGGTGAATATGAAGAAATTGAATTGGAACTGGATCTAATTGACCATAGGAATGAACCTTCAATCTATTTGGAAGGACAATATAGCGGTCAAGATGGTGATGCTTATCAGGTTGTTTTTGAATATTTCGGCGATGATATTGATTTTGAAGTGGAAATCGAAGCTGAAGACGATGATGCTTATTTCCGGATAGACAGAATTAACAATCCCTTGGCCCTCTTAGAAATTAACGCCTATTTATGGTTTAGGGATATTAGCAACGCTGAATTGGATAATGCCCAAAAAGAAAACGACGTTATCCGAATTACAAGAAATACCAATAATGCCATGTATTCGAAAATTGTAAACCGAATCAAAGCGTCGTCTGAAATTGAAATTGAATTAAGATAGGAATGAGGATCAATCTTCAACACCTCCTTTTTTTTAAAGGAGGTGTTTTTTAATCAAGTAAAACATCATGAAATCGAGCATGACGAGAGCGTCACACACTTGGATGATTATTTGCCATGCGAGATTCCATTTGACCTTTGAAAAACAAAAAATAAACAGATGAAAAGAGCGAATATTACCAGCATTGAATAAACGAAAGGCCATTTTGCTCCCGCTTGCAAACCTGTGGGATTTCCAATATAAACCAATTGCGCCCAATAACGGGGATGGCGAAACTGATTCATTTCAGGGTCGGACAATAAGTCTATTTTTGCCAGTTGTAACGATTTTGTGATGCTATTTCCCCGTTCTAAATAGTGATAAAATTTTGAACTTAAATAGGAAGACGTCAAGTCTTCCATTTTCCATAGGGAAGTGATAACATTTGGGCAACCAGCGTATGCAAAGGCTCTGGAAATTCCTATTACGCCCTCGCTGGCACTAATCTCTCCGTAATTTGATTCACAGGAACTGAGGTAAATTAAATCAGTATGTTCAAATGTCTTGTATTGCAATTCCTCAAGATACAATTTATGATCCTCAGTATCGGGATAAAACGCAATAAAACTTCGGTAAGGGGACTCCAGAAAGGCCTGGGCGTGGGTGGCAAGATGAAGGATATTGTGGTTTCCAACAGATTCGAAGAATTGTAATTTGGTTGCGGCTTTTCCAATCAATTTCTTGCCGGGAAGCAGTTCAATTTCCGATAGGGAATATGGTAAATCATTGAATGATGAATGGGGTATAGGATGTGCGTAGGGAGCCAAGGAAAGCATATTATCCATTGAGACTAGCTTGGCGTTGTCAGTTTCCAGGAAATTTACGGAAAACTGATATCCGATAGAGAAGTTTTCTATCAAATACTCATTTGAGGAATTTACCAACAAATCAAATGGAAAATCCCTCCATATTCCGTGAGGAATGATTAGTAATTCCTCATAAACTCTTAAATTTTCTTCAACTCCAGTAAAGAATTCCTTGTAAATTTCATGCGCTACACCCATTAGGTCAAATCGCTCTCCCATTTCAGAAGTAAAAATCGAGGTTTTAAAATGCGCTACTTTTTCCGAAAATAATTTGTCCAATGGACTGCTGATAACATTCAATGAATTTTTGTCCAAATAGAAAAGGTGCCGGTTCGTCTTAGATTCAAAAACAGAAATTAAAAGCTTTCCTCTGGAAAGAAAAGTGTTTTGAAGTTCTTCGATATTTTTGATTTTTCCCGTGATTTTGGCATTAACGAAGTCAGGGAATTCATTGAAACGAAGGTGAAGGGTAGACAATTTCAAACGAATGTCCAATAATTCCTTTTGTATGGATTGGCCAGCTTCCAAATCCTCAGTTGCATTAAGTCGCTGGATCAAATTGGACATCTTAAAATTCAGCTCATTTTCTTCTTCCAATAAAGCCGCCGGAATTCCAAATTGTGATTTGATTTTTTTTTCATTTTGACCAGCAAGCAAACTGATGGACTTGCTGCTTTCGGCCCAGAGAAAGGCCTGTTCCAGTAAGGATTTAGTTGGTGAGATCGAGTATTTTTCAAGAACTTGCTCAATGGCTTTTTGATAGGCCGGGAGAACCGATTCTCCCAAAAACACCCTGGCGACATCATTGTCGTAAAAGGCGTTGAGGTAAAAGACTTTGTTGAAAGCTTCCTGGTAGGTATTGGTTGCGGCTTCCCAGTACTTGCCATCTGATTCATTTGATGCCAGTTCTACCAGCGTATTAGCCTTTAGGATCAAATTGTCAAATAACGCATAGGCTGCGAAACCCATTCCATGATCATCGGGATTCGACAGGGGGTTTAGATCCGAGAAACTCGGATCAAAATGAAGGATAGCACGGTGGAAATGGGTAAGAGCTTGTAGATATTTTTTTTCTTCCATATAAATTCTCCCAAATAGTCTGTTAGTATAACCCAATTTAAAATTGCGGTCGCCTTCTAAAAAATCCTCGTCAGACGCTTCATGCCGTTCAATTAGCTCTTGGAGGACAATCCTTGCGTTTATATAATCACGCTTCTGGAGATAAATTTCAGCCAGTTTGTTGGCATAGCCGATAGATTGTCTCGTAGTTGGGGAGTTGATTTTTTGCAAAAAGGAAAAAGCGGAGTCAGGTTCTCCTAGTTCCAAGTGCAAATCCACAAGATCCAAATAGGTTACATCGGTGTTTATATTCAAATGAACGAGTTCATGAAAGGCTCTTTTTGCACTGTCTAGCTTTTTTAATTTAACTAAAGCGGTGGCGATGTTTGATGTAAAAGAAAAATAGGCATATTTCATATAGGAGTCCAATTCAGACGAATCCCGGTCTCCAATTACTAAGTCTTTCGCCTTTGTAAAGTAATTAATAGCTTGGGCAAAATTTCCGGTTTCATAATAATAGACTCCCAAAGAATTGTATAACCTGGATCCTTCATTTTTTGAATCCATCAGCTCAAAAATACGTTCTGCCTTTTTAAAAAAATGAATGGCACTGTCAGGCTTGTTTAATTTGTAATACGCCTCGGCCATAAACAAATTGGAACCAAAAAAAAGCGAATCCTCCAACTCGGGGGATTTATCTAATGACAACGCAGACCAATAGGCCGCGATGGCATCTTGGTCTTCCTCCATGATGAGATTAAGGTTTCCCAATTTTTCATATACTTCCAATAACTTCGCTTTCCCCAAAACATCCTCCTTGTTTTCAGCATTTAAAATGGCTGTAAAATATGCTTTTGCAGTACTGTCTGTTTCAGAGCTGGGAATTTCCGCATTATACAGTTCCATCCCTAGCCGATACATTTCCTTTAATTCATCTTCACTTGTAGCATCACTAAAGGGGAATTGCATGAGCAGGAAAGCAAGGAGCCATTGAGGTATAAACATCATCTATTTTTAGAGAAATGAATAATTCACATACATTACTGTAGTCTGGAGACAATGAGTAAATATGGAGGCCTTGGTTTTACGCTTAGTGTACGGGCTACCCTTAGATTAGGTAGTTGTTGACCCAATATCTGATTCCTTTTTTCCCCAATTTCATCCAATAGGGTTTGGGGAATATCGGCGGACGTTTCATAATAATAAATCCGAATATCAATGCTGTTCAACGCTCTCAAACTGGCATCGTCTAACCGGTAGTACATTTTAAAATCGGAGAACGTACCATTAGCGGGCGAGGAACCTAATGCCCCATTGTTCAGGGTTCTATCTAGATTAATCGCCCCATTGGAAGAGTTAATAGATACCCCAATATCCGCCAAATTCTGGTTATCAGGACCTGCTGCATCAAATTCGCAATCGTCTTCGTCGTCGTCGTCGTCATCATCATCGTCGTCATCATCATCGTCGTCGTCATCGTCGTCGTCATCACAAGGTATCATAGCCGCAGCGATGCCGTTGTAAATAGGTAAGGCTTGGGTTTCACCCTGGTCTAACACATAAATCTGGTCTAAATAATTGATACCACTTATTGTCAAAAACACATTACAGGCAGGTGCTCCATTTGAAGGAGTAAAAGTGATCTCATACTTCAATCCTGTTTCGCTTGCGTTTACGTCAATATCTCCTGTTAGGGGGTCAACAGCCAATCCTTCCGGAATTACGGAAAACGTACCCGAAAGCGCTGTTGCCGGTGATATGAGCTGCTGCTGTTGCTCATTGATAAAAAAGAGCGTGTCGGTATAAGAAAAATCCGAGCAGTTAAATGTACTGCCGCTTCCACCCGGTAAACCTAAGTTTTCTGTCAATGCATCATCAGCTGACCCGCATGAATGTAATGCAAATGGTAAAAAGAGCGTGAACAGAAGGACATTTAACGTATATTTTTTCTTTTCCATACTTGAAATACAATAGTATATATCGTGAATCTGTTGACCGACAGTTAATGTTTTACGTGAATATCAATAACTATTCCGTTTTTGGCTATTCTACTAATGTTAAAGGGAGCAAATCTTGTCAGGAGGTATTAATCAACTGGAAAACCTGCCATTTATACTTTTAATTTTTACCAATATCATAGAGAAATTGTCCTGAGTTTTGTCCCGACAATGATTTAATATGATTCCTTTTATCTGTTCCAGTTTTTCGGATTCAGATAACCAACATTCAATATGTTTATCCCTCACCTGCTCTAAAAGCCCGTCGGTACAAAGAAGGAAATAATCGTTTACTTTGATATCCCTAATCATTTTCACCTCTGGAATTCGATCAGATTTTGCGGTGCTTAGCGTTCTTGTAATTGAATTTCTTTTTGGGTGAGTTATCCTCTTATCTAAGGACAGAAGGCCTTGCTCTACCAAGGTATTGACATATGAATGGTCCCATGTCTGGTAAAGGATCTTGCCATCCCGTACCTGATAGATCCTAGAATCTCCCATCCAAGCTAACGTAGCGCCGTCCTGATGGAAGCGTACAGCAGTCATTGTCGTCTTCATTCCCCGGGTTTCGGGATGATTATTTTCATAATCACTTAATTTTTCTCTGGCGTACCTGACTGCAAAGTTCATAACTGATTCATTATGGATAATGTTGGGGTTTGTTTGAAAAAACTCTTCCATGGACTCACAAACAATTTTGGAGGCAATCTCTCCAAAAGGAGAACCCCCAACGCCGTCACAACAAAAAAACGCATTCCTGTCACACACGGCACTATTGTCAGAAGGAATGATATAGTCCTCATTGGTTTCCTTTTTGCCAATTTCGGAGAAGCATTGAGGTGGATAGAGGTTGATTTCGTAACTCATGTTTATATTTTATCAATTAGATCCAGTAAAAGATGGCTGAAATACAAGGCCAACTTCGATTGTAAAAAGGAGGCGTTTGAATCGTTTAGAATATCCCTTGCGGTTAGTAATTCCACAGAGCTGATTTTCCCCAGCCTGTATTTTTCCTCCTGCAAGGTATAGGACAATATATTTTTTTCCCAGGCCTCTCGGGTGATGATATACCGTTCTCTGGAGGTGTTAAAGTCATTAATCAACTGAATGGTGGAAGAAACGACGGCATTTTCCTGTTCAGTCCTCCGCAAGCGGCTAGTATGTAGGTTGATTTTTTCTTGTTTGACTCGATTCATGTTTCCCATTTGGGTAAAAACAGGTATACTCAGGTTAAAACTCAAATATTGGCCTAGGTTATTTTGAACCTGTTGAGGGAGAAACGTCTCGCCGTTTTGGCTGTTTCCCAGATTCGCATTGTAATTGGAGAACACACTTCCCCCTATGCGCAAGGTTGGGAAAAAGCTCCGATTAGCAACTTTTAAGATCATTTCTGATACTTTTATTTGAGCGTCAGATTGTCGTAGAGCGGGGTGGTTTTGACGGATAAGTTTTAAAATCTCCCCTTCATAGATGGGATTATAGTAGATTTTCTCAATTTCTGAAGTATCAACAGGGGTTAGGGAAAAAGATGTATCAACAGGTAAATTTAACAATTCCCGGATTTTTTGCAGGACGACCGCAGACTCATTCTTTACTTGGAGGTATTCCGCCTTTTCGGTGCTTACCCTGGCTTCGAAGGTATAGGCTTCGTATTGGGAAAGCCTCCCGATTTCAATTTTTTCATAAATGATATTTAACTCATTTTCCAGCGTTTCTATATTGCTTTGAATCACCTTTATCTTTTCCTCTAAAAGGATTTGATCGGCATACAGCTGGGTTATTGAAAATTTCAAATCCAATTCAGCCGCTTTTTGGGTGTAAAGCGCCTCCTCGATTCCAAACTCCTCTTGTTTTATCGAAAGTAGATTTCTGAAACCGGAAAATATCGTCATCCTCAGACTTAATCCCATCTCGCCACCACTAAAGCGCTCAAAAGCAAAAGAATTGGTAACGGGGTCAATATTTTTTCCAAAGGAAAAGTAATGATTCATGTCATAGGTAAGCGAGGGAAGTAACTGAAACTGGGCAGTTGATTTTTCAATTTCCTGTATTCGCACGTCATTTTGGAATTGCTGAATGGTCAGGTTTTGCTCCATTGCAAGCCTGTAGCAGTCCTCCAACGATAGCGAAGTCTGCGCTTGGGCCTGCAAACAAAGGACACCCAGACCTGTCATGAATGTCATTAACCATCTCATGATCCGTCAATTTTATTGAAGATTTTTTTCACAAACATCTCGTAAATCGACCTCCTGCTTAAAATAATCTCACCTCTTACAGCGTACCCGGAACGAAGGGTTAAAGAAGTTTCCTTTGGGAGTTTTATATGTGCGTAGAAAAATTCATTCTCTTTCCTTTCTGCTATAAAATCCAAGGTTCCTTCAAGCGTACCATACTGATATTGATTAAAAGCGTCAAGTTTTAATCTTGCGGGTAAGCCCTTCACGAGGTAGGGCAATTCCCTTTCAGGGACCGTAACTTTGGCATAGTAATTTACGGTCTCGGGAGCGATGCTTGCCAGCAAATCACCTTTTTGAATCAGGTTACTAGACAGCTTGGTGTTGAACAGAAAGTTTACAGTCCCATATTCTTCCGCTATTATATACTGCAAATCCAAATCATTGTCTACTTGAGCCTTTGTTGCCTCTGCGAGTCTGATTTGGTTTTGCAATTCAATTTTTGTCTGCTTTAGTGTATTTAAACTTTCTTCCAATTCCAGCCTGCCGAGGGCCAACTCATTTTCCATCTTTTGATAAGCGTTTTTTGCCAATTGTTTTTCGCTCCCATAAGTCATACTTTCATCTTCTACCTGGGCAATCCGTTCTTTGAGGGCCAAGTACGCATCTCTGGTATCGTTGAACTCATACTTGCTCAACATATCCTTATGGAATAAAATGGAGTCTCCTTCGTATTTTTCTTTGGCAGATTCCAGTCTCCCTTTCATGAGTTCAAATTGGTAGGCAGTCATCTCTAGGTGGCTTTCCAGCAATTTGGTGTCTAGCTCCAGCTTCTGAGAGGAAATTTGATTGCTGCTCGCATAAGTGCTAATCTTTTTGTTTAATGCGGACTGAAGTCCGTCAACGGACTGTACTCTTGCCTTTAAGTATTCCAATTCATGTTCTATTTTGCTTTTTTGGGCGACCAATTCCCGGTTTTCCAAGATGATCAGGGTATCCCCCGCACTGACTGATTTTCCCTCTCTGGTTAGAATCGCCTTAAATTGTCCATCGAATGGGGCTTTTAGATCAATTTGGGGGTTGTTGGCAATGATTTCCCCTTCCCGGATGGTGACTGAATCGTTGATTCGAATGCTGAAAAACAGAATCAATACCATCAAAGTAATGAAGATAAGGCTTCGGAAAAACCAGATGGTAAACTTATGCTCCCTGATACTGTAGTTGTAGTTGTTCGATGGCTCCATCTTTGACAATCATTTTTTGGGTAAACGAAACATATTCCAGCGGCTCATGGGATATGATAATGAAAGATCTATCTACCTGTCGGTTTATGTAGTTTTCGATTTTCTCCCGCGACTCGCGGTCTATTCCGGATAAGGTTTCATCCAGAATGATCAATTCAGCTTTTGATAGGAATGCCCGCATAAGTAGGATTTTTTTCCGCTGACCAGTCGACAAGTTTCTACCTTGTTCGTTGATGATGAAATCGAGTCCTTCTGTCTTCTCCGAAATGAATTCATAAAAGCCAAGTTCCTTGGCCAGTTCCAACACCGTACTTGTATTGGTATCGTATTCAAAGGCCATATTGTAACCCAAGGTGTCGTTGAAAAGAATATCCTCATTGCTTACCAAGAGGATTTTTTTTCGGATCGACCCTTGTTGATAAAAAGAAAATTTCTCTCCGTTGAGATAAATTTCTCCGGTATCCGGTGGATAAAGTAAGGAGAGAACCTTACAGAAGGTGCTTTTGCCGGTTCCGTTACGGCCCTCCATATGGATCCTTTCCCCCCTATGTATTTTAATGTTCAGATTACTTAATATCGGCTTATTAGGAAGATAGCTAAAACCTACGTTATTGAATTCTATACATTCAATGCCACTGATTATGATTTTTTGGTGGATGGATTGGGGTTCCCGGTACGCTTCTTTGCCAAAGTCAAAATATCGGCTCAGGATGATTTCGTTTTCCTGTATATCAAGGCTTTCATCTAAAATACCCCTTACGGCGGAAAAGACCTGGGAGGAAAATGCTATATAGGTGATGATCTGACCTGCCGTGATATCCTGAAATAGTATTGCACCTCGGGAAAGGAATAGGAGAATCATCGTGGAAGCAATGGTTATGACAATATGGACCACTCCAGAGTTGACCAGACCCACGTACCTCACCCTTTTTTGAATCGCCAGAATCTGTTTGATTCTTGGAATCAACCTTTGTAGAAACACCGTTTCCATCCGAAATGATTTTATGACCTGAAGACCATCTATATTTTCAAAAAGTGCTGAAAACAAGTTTGATTTTTCAAAAAATCGACGATTCTCATTTGATCGGATAAAAGGGGTAATCAGGTAAAACCAAGCCACAAATATGACCAGAACTGCCACCACAATTAAAGTGACCTTCCAATGAATGATAAACATCAATACGAGGGCGGAAATGCTAACGAAGGCGTCTATCAATATCCTTGTGAAAAATTTGATAAAAAAAGTCTTCAACTTAAGACTGTCTTTGATTCGTTCTGTAAGGTCTCCCCTACTGAATGTTTGTATGTACCGGATCGGGTACATATTCAGCTTTTCGACAAATGAGGTCAGAAAATAGTTGTCAAATATATTCTCCAAGTGAATGGACAGGTACTTTTTATATATCCCGATCATCAGGTTAAAGATCTTAAAAAGCATCAACCCAAATGCAAAAAACAAAAGCAGGTTTAAGTCTCTGTCCGGCAGCACATGGTCTATTAATACCTGACTTTTGAAAAGTGTGAACTGGCTGAAAAAGGAAACCAAAATCGCAGTGATAATATATATGCCCCAAAGCTTATGGAACGGAGACATTTCCTTATAAAGCCGGTAATAAGGATTTTGGATGCCGTCATTGGACGCCTTAGCTTCGTCAGAAATATGCAAGTCAGCACCTTTTTTTATCGTAAGCACAACCGGCACCTTGAGCTTGATCTTTGACGCTTTAATTTTCATAGCCCGGAATTGTTTGGGCAGCATGCTCAAATCCTGATTAAACAGTAAATCTTGCAAAAAATTCTTTTCGGCACTCTCATTCGCAAATCCGAAATTTTCTTTTAGATAGGAAAAATAGGTGAGCTTATTGACAGTTGTATCTGTATCCAACTCTTCGATTTTTTCCGAAGAAATGTTGTACGCTCCCAATTCTTGGCGGACTATTTGCCGAATAATATCTGCATTGTCTAGCAAATCATAGTTGACCGTACCATAGTGTGCCCGATGCATCAATTCAGAAAAGGACCATAAATAGGTCTGGCCGTCCGCAGGGTCCAAAATTTTGAGCTTTTTGTTTTTAAGTCCTTGAATTACAACAAAATGTAGCCCTTTTCTATTTTTGATGGATAGGATACAGGGAAGCGCATCCTTTATCTTTTGGCTGTCAAACTTAAGGCTATTGACATCGAGCAGGTTGAATTTCACATCGAAATGTTGACTCTCAAAGAAATCTTTGATGTCATGAAGACTTGATCCTGATTCAGAAATAAAAATGTTGTCTTCTATGTATTCTCTTCCTACAGGTATATTATGCAGGTTGTAAATAATCTTTGCCGCACTGATGCCACAATCATTGTGTTTCAGTTGTTGTTCATTCACACTACGCATAGTACTTCCTTTCTTTTCCGGATAATACTTGGTTTTCGAAGTGAATAAGTATATCCTCGGTGTTCTTAAATCTGGTTTCGGGGTTTTTATCAACGCACCGTTCGATCAGCTTCATTAGATCGGGATTAAGTTCAGATTGCCACATGGTTTGTTTTGGGAACACAATTGGATTATTTATAATACTTGCAGCCAGATCCTCCCAAATAAATCCCTGGAAGGGTTCAGTCCTGAAAAATATAAAATACAAGACTAACCCAAGTTGATAGACATCTGAATAGTAGTCAGGATGTTTGCTGAATTTATTTAAACTTGACGTATTGATTCGCTCCGGAGGCATATAATACATGACCCCACCCTTTTTGACAGCCTCCTTTAACGCATGGTCCTCGTGAATGGCCAACCCCAAATCTATGATTTTGACCTCCTGACTGTCTTTTACCATTATATTCGAAGGATGAATATCTCCGTGGATAATTTTTGAGTCATGCAGGTGGGTAAATCCTATTAAAATTTTGTGAGCTAGGGTGTACGCATCGTTTTCAGTAAAATTGATTTGGTGTCTTAGGAATCTGGGTAAACTCTCTCCTTCAATACACTCCATCACGATATAGGCATATTTATCTTCTACCAAGTCAAAGTGATAGGCCTTGCATAAACTATCGACAGTTTTGCCTTTGCACAGCAAACCGTATTCATGCTTAAACTGGGCTAACTCCTTATTATAGTGTCTGGTGTTTTCTGTCTTGTGACTGTTCAATAATTTGATAACGAATGGTTGCACACCCCCAACCTTTATCACCCTATATAGGTCAACATTCTTTTTATTCGAAATCAAAGAAAGGATTCTATAGCTTCCCAAGGTATCCCCCGCTTCAAAAAGTGGTACTCTTGGATTTTGGTTTTCAATGTTATTTTGGCTTACTAGAAATGATTTTTTCTTAAGGATTTTAAAAATAGGCTCACAATATTCAAATAGACTGCATTTATCAGCGCCAAGGTCTAGAGCAAGTTCCGATACCACCTCATCCAAGGTTTTGAATGAATCAAATTTTTCTAAAAAATGCCGCATGCTGCTGTTGATTAGAAATCCCTTTTTGAGCTGACCGGTGGTAATGACATGATGGTTTTCTTTAAATCGTTCAGGACAAAGCTCTCCATTGTATTCCATTGGAGATTGGATCTCCAAATTTTCTGAAACGCGGTATTTTTCCATGGGTTAACAATTGAAGTGAGGGTTTCCGGATCGGAAATGACAATCCAGCTACTTTAAATGAAAGATGACCCGAATAAGGTCAACTTATCGGGTCATCTTTAGGGTTTGAAATTAAGAGCTAGAAGAGCTTTCTGAACTCAAAGAGCTTTCAGAGCTTTCAGAACTATCAGAACTCATAGAGCTGGAGCTACAACCAGCCGCTACAATTTCGTTGATGTTCTCTCCTTGCATTTCCGACATGAATTTTTCTAAAGTAATCATTGTGATAAAATTTAGGTTAGATGGCTACTCTGTTATGCAGGGTTTTCGCCTTACCCCTCCAGTTACCATGGTCTGGCTTAACGCTGCCTAGGTTGGGTTAACTAGTTTCCCCAACAATTAGGCGTTGTTATTAGGTATTCGAAGCCGAGTTGGATTATGTAACTATTTAATAACAAAAAAATAATCGGGCATCAGTTGGGCAGAAGCCGAACCCTCGCCAAATCCCCCTATTTACATTTAAATGCGGTTTGAAGAAGTTTAAAATTTTAATTATAGTAAGCGTACCTCTCCTGAAAAATGGAAGTATTTATAAATGACTTCAATCAATGCATTTTTCGATCGGATATTATTGATTTAATACCGTAAGTATTGAATTTCAATGCCGCTGCAAGTACTTCTTGGTAGAACATACAGAAAAAAACTGCGTTAAGCTTAAAATTCTTGAACTTAAGTGAAAAAAAAAACCACTCAAACTTTTAAATCCAAGAATTTAATGAAATTTTTGTGTACGGTGTACGAAAATATTTAAAAGCTGAATTTTCAGGCATGTTGTATTATGAAATATCCTACAACCCTCAGCAAAACCAAAATAGAACCAACACCGTCTCAACGGATTAAACCAGATTGTGTATGACTAAGCAGGTTTCAATTGTTCTTTTTTTATTGGTAATTGGGTTTCCCACTATAGTTACGGCGCAGTTGGTGGGGTCTACATTTAAGAAAGGGAAGCAGTGGACAGCTGAAAAATGGCAGGTAAATGACATCACATTTAAGGGAAAATCCGATAGGCATGCGAACCCGTTCCAAGTGGTATTTGGAGCCATCTATACCGGACCAGACGGGCAATCCCAGACAGTCCCCGGCTTCTTTAACGGAAATGATGAATGGGTTAGCCGATTCTCATCTTCGGAAGAAGGCGATTGGACCTTTGAAACCTACTCTTCCAAAGCTGAACTCAGTGGCTTAACCGGGCAAGTTACCATTATCCCCAATACAAGGCCTGAACAAAAAGGCGCGGTGATCATTGATCCAAAGCACCCACAGGCTTTTGTATATGAAGACGGGGATTCACATTTTATGTTGGCCTTTGAACTTGATTGGTTGTTTGCTCTGGACTATGGCAATGAATCGGGCATACCCAGGACGGAGCAATTGCTTACCCACGCCAAGGAGAATGGCTTTAATCACATAGTGGCAAATATATATGCCTATGATGTGCGTTGGGGAATAGCCAAAGACGTGCCGGAGAAATATTTCTATGGAAAACCTGACTATACTGCTTGGGGAGGTACCAATGATAATCCGGATTTTAGCATATTAAATTTACCCCTTTTTAAACATTGGGACCGGATATTGGCCTACATGCAAGCGGAGGGCTTGGATGCCCACTTAATGATTTATGTCTGGAATAAGCTCGTGAATTGGCCGGAAATGCATGCTCCCGGGGATGACCTGTATTTCGATTATATAATCAACCGATACCAAGCTTTCTCCAATGTGATCTGGGATGTATCCAAGGAAGCGCTTGACTACGACCGTGCCGACGCTCCCTATATTATGGAGCGCATCAGCCGGATTAGAAAAAATGACAGTTTCAACCGATTGATTACGGTGCATGACTATGAGTTTAATTCCCGTCATGGAGAGTTGGTGGACTTTATATCCATACAGAGTTGGCGGTCTAATCTCTACTCCCTAATGCTCCAAGGCAGGGCCTTTCACTGGGACAAACCCGTGGTAAACATCGAACATGGAGGATATGAAAAGGGCCCATACCGCACCTTTGTGGGCAACTACACCAGTCCGGAAACTTGTCTGGTAAGAACTTACGAGTGTGTATTTGCCGGTGTGTATGGATCGTATTATTGGCAAAACACTTCTTGGAACATTGTAGTGTATGATCCTTTTGCCGAAGAGCATGACTTCGATCCGCCTAGGTTTGACTACTACAGGCATCTGGCGGACTTTTTCCAGAAATACGACTACAATTCATTCAAGCCTAGCATTCCTAAAATCACCACCAACAGCAGAATTGGAGCGGATAACCTGGCTACCAATGGGTATGCGATGAGCAACGGGGTAGGTACATACCTTATGTTTATCCCCAAAGACAGTGAACGGGTCAACGCAGTGCTTCCAAAACCAGCCAGTGAAAAGTTTAAAATCACCTGGTTTAATATATTTACAGGAGAATATGTGGAGAAGGAAAGCCGGAATTGGTCCAACTGGATGGAGTTGATCAGCCCTTGGCAATATCAGGATTCAGTGCTGATAGTCGAGGAAGTGAAGTGATTTCATTACAAACCAATAAATTTAAACGGAGTTGATTTTTTGAATTGACTTGAAGTTTCTCCCGAATAAGTTTTATTATCTGACAAATCCAGCTTTCTTACACTTCCTTTTTCACTAAAGTCAATTTTCTTAAGATCTACCCAAAATGTATTTGGAGTAAGCGCCGACTCGAAATAATAAACCAAGTTTTTTTGATCTGCCACAACCCGCCACCTAGTCGTTGACAAATTGGGATATCCCTCAATTTCAAAACCGTAGGGAACCGATGTGTTTCTGATGACACTAAACACACTGGCCACGGCGATGCGTATATCGTCTGTCTGAGGGATGGCATTTATAAAAAACGAAGCCCGGACAAATCGGTCAGGGGCGGTTACAGACCCGGGTAAGAAAGTCTTTCCGGGAATATTTTCCCAGTACTTGGCAATGGCAAGTTGCTTCTCATAAGCGGGATCATTTGTCATTACGATATAGGACGGGTCATGATGGATCACCAACTTACCGCCAATATATTCAAAGATAGCATTGTCTCCTTTTGCATCTGATATGGACAAATGTACCGTGGTGAATTTATCGGTCCCCGGAATGAAATCGGAAACAATGGCAAAGCAATCATCTTCTAGCGCAGTGACGGCCTCGGCAACAGTAGCAAAGTTATCCAACACATACTGCGCCCACATCGAAATGGCCAGTCCCTCTTTCTCCCCACCTTTTTCAAAATCCGGATACTCAGATTCTACCAACCAAAGCATATTGGCGACCAGACCTTTTTCGTTCATTCCATCGGAAGTGGAAATATCCCATGAGCTAACCGCCAGACTACCATACTTGGAAACCCATTCTATAGAATTTTCACCGACTTCTCCGCTACGCTTTATTCCTCTTGGAAAAATCCATTGGTTTGCGGGGATTTCCAGGGAAAAATCCATCGTTCTTCCAGTAAGTACCGTGTTGTTTGGCCCTTTGTAGACTACGCGTGTACAAGCTGTTGAGGCTGGAATTAAGCCTATAAACGCGGCAATTGTTAGCACTAAAATGAAATGCAATGTCCTACCTAATTTCATTTTAGAAATATAATAATTTAGAATTATCCGGTAAAGACCTTTATGAATTTTTTGCGGATTGTTATTGATTTCTCGTTAATCATGAACTACATGCCCATTGAATATTATCTAACTACTCACTTTTTAATGTCATTGCCGGATTGATGCGGGATGCTTTGAAGGCCTGCATAGTAACCGTCAGATAGGCTATGGAAAGGATCACGCCAGCAGCCAGAGGAATAAACCACCATTCAAAATCAATCTTGTAAGCATATCCCGCCAACCAATCCTGCATCAGCCAATAACCTGCACCAGAACCGATGAAAATTGATACTGCCACGATCGTAATGAATTCCCGGTTGATTACATTTAGAATGGAAAATGTGGTGGCTCCCAACACTTTTCGGATTCCAATTTCTTTGGTTTTTTGTTCGGCGATATGGGCGGATAGTCCAAATAACCCCAAGCAGGAGATAAGGATGGTAAGCAAACTAAAATACTTTGCCAAATCCCTGATTGTTACATCTTCATTATACATATTGGCATAATTCTCATCCATAAATGTGTACTGAAATGGAAAATCCGGATTTAATTCTTGGGCAACTGCCTTAACTGAAGCAATAGTGTTTTGGATATCTTTAGTGCCTAGGCGGATAAACCCGTTGGACGCATAGGTTCTGTCCAGCAATATGATGACCGGTTCCATATTTTGGTGGAAACTTTGAAAATGAAAGTCCTCGACCACCCCGGTGATGGTGCGGTCTGTTCCACCTAAATTAAATGAAACAGCTTCAGGATGGTCGTTGGTAATCAGTTCATAAGCCCTCCTATTAATGATGGCCCCCTGTACAGAGTCGGCGCCTTTGGACGGATGAAAGTCTTCCCCTTGAATTAATTTTATCCCGGTAGTTTCCAAAAAGTCATAATCAACCTGCATGATTTCAAACAGTGCGGTGAAGTCAGGGTCTTTCCCTTCCCAATCTACATTGCCGGTATTTGAATTCCGGCCCAATAACGAATGGGAGCACCTTGATACCGAAAGAATATCCGAATTCCCTGCCAAACGGTTTTTAAACGCGTCATAATTTGTGTCCAAATTCCCCTCTAATGGAATAACCAAAAGCTGCTCTTTTTCATAGCCCAGATTCTGATTTAAAGCAAAATTAATCTGTTGATAAACTACCAATGTGGATACAATAAGGATGGTAGCGAGAATAAACTGAAACAGAACCAACCCTTTGCGGGCGATTACTACTCCTTTACCGGATTTGGTATGACTACGGAATACGGACACGACCTTTGTCGCGGAGAGGAAAAATGCCGGATAGCTTCCCGCAGCGAACCCGGTAAACAAAATGACACCGAGATACTGCAACCAAAAATACACATCAGCAAAGGGTATCTGCATTGTTTTCCCAGTCAGGGTGTTGAAGATGGGTAGTGTAAGCTGCACCAATACCAACGCCAATACGGAGGAAAATAGCGTAATTATCAACGACTCACTCAAGAATTGACTGACCAATGCCCCTTTTTCAGCACCAACTACTTTTCTCACGCCAACCTCCTTAGCCCGATTTTGGGACTTAGCGGTTGATAGGTTCATGAAATTAATGCAGGCGATCAATAATACAAATAGCCCGATCACTGCGAATAATTTGACATATTCTATTCTTCCTCCCTGCTGGATTCCGTCTTTGAATTTACCATGAAGATACAGGCGCTGTTGTGGATACGCAAAAAGACTGACATTGCTTCCTTCATTTCGCTGCTGAATAAAATCTTTAATAGTGGCAGAGAACGCATCGCCATTGGAATTCTTATTTAATTTGACAATTGTGCTTGGTCCATTATTCCCCCATTCCTTCATCCAAGCATTGCTTTCTTTGGCAAACATATGCTCAAAGGGAAGCAAATAGTCAAACCTGCCAATATTGGAATTGGGTAAAGTCTTCAGGACTCCCTGTACGATAAATGAAGTCTCTCCGTCAGATTCCTTCAATATTAAGGTTTCTCCAATTACATCTGTTCTGCCAAATAATTTTATTGCGGCGTCGGCTGTTAGGACTATATGGGTTTTCTCAGCAAGTGCTGTTTCCCGTTCGCCGTGCATCAGGTCATGTTGGAGGATATGCAGGTAATCTCGGCCCGCAAAAAATCCATCCATTCTTACTCTAGTGTCCCCGTTTACAAAGAGATTTTCTAGCGTCCACGAAAAAGTTGCTGCCTTTTCTATCTCCGGATACACGGCTTTAAGTTCCTCGGCCAAAATGCCAGGAGTAGAGGTCGTAGTGAAAATCTCCGATCCATATTTCTGATGCTCCATGATACGGTACACCTGATCAATGTCCGTAAAATGGCGGCCCATATTCAGCTCGCTTTTGACCCAAAGCCCAATAAGGATCGCTGCCCAAAGCCCAAGAGCTAGTCCGAATAGGTTAATAAAGAACGTGAGTTTGTGCTTGACAAAGCCCCGCAAAGCGATTTTGAGATAGTTAGAAAACATGTTTGTCCGTGATATGTAGAAGTTGATAAATAGAATAGGGGATATTGCAAGGAATCTACTACATTAATGCCAGACTAATTGACTGAATTTAACCTGAAAGGCCCATTTCCCACCATTATACGATTAAAAAATCGGACAATTTTGTTCGCTTGCGGGCGAACAGATATTAGACGCTGTTAAAATAGAAACTGTCTTGTCGGAGTGGAAATTTTTCTAAAAAACACAATTCTTTTTACTTGTTGTATCGTGTTGCATTTGAAGGCCATCATACGCATCATGATATTAATCTTGAAAAGAATAATCCACTTATCTTTCCATCACTATTCCTTCAAAATCCCCCAGTTCTTCCACTTCAAAAATCAGTCTCCCGTCATTATAGGAAAAAGGCAGGTCCTTTTCCTGAAACATGCTCCAAACCCGGGTGGGTCGAAAGTCGGTTGTTATATTAAATCCAATCCCATAAACTGGCAGTGGACTGAAATAAGTGTTTCCACTGAAGCCTGTAATATTGACTAAATGCAATATCATTCCGTCCGTATTTTCTTTCCCATAGTTTTCCGGACGGTTTAGCGCGAAATCCTGGAGGATCACTTCAACCCGTTCATGGGCATCGGTTTGTATAAGGTCACCCACTTCAGGGAAAATATAATCAATAAGGTCCAACAAGATTGGTGGAATAAAAAGCCATAATTCCACCCGCATTGATGATTAATGTATTGGCAGAAAAATGAATCAGGTCCGCCACGAGAGAATCGGGGTCTAGTGTTGCCGCTTCGTAGGCGGGAAGGTTGGTTTGTATTACCCGAAGGTTGTTTGCTTTCCACCAAGGAATGCTGTCGGGCCAATTCGTGGCCTGTGCTTGTCCTTGCAATGGGTTGACGGCAAAAAATATCCAAGATAAGGTAATAAAGACTAATCGTGACGTATACCGGAAAATATTACGACTAGAAAATTGGATCATATGGAGTTATTTGAAGACTAAGTGTAAGTACAGATCAGTTAAAAGATAATTTCCAAAATACGAATAGTTTTTCATTTCTCTTTAATAAAGCTAACTTAACCATGTTTTTAACTTAAACGGATAAAATTAGTATGCCACAGATTCACAGATAAAATATTGAAGAAACTATGTTAACGTGGGCAAGAAAAACCATCCGTGCATCTGTGGCAAAATAAACCATTTGGATGGGTAAGCCACGGATGCACAGATAAAGGATTGGAGAACTTATGTTTACGTTGGCAGTAAAAACCCATCCGTGCATCTGTGGCAAATTAAACCATTTGGATGGGTAAGCCACGGATGCAAGGATAAAGGATTGGAAAAACTATGTTAACGTGGGCAAGAAAAACCATCCGTGCATCTGTGGCAAAATACTAAACTATTTGGATAGGTATGCCACGGATGCACAGATAAAGGATTGGAGAACTTATGTTTACGTTGGCAGTAAAAACCCATCCGTGCATCTGTGGCAAAATACTAAACTATTTGGATAGGTATGCCACGGATGCACAGATAACGGATTGGAAAAACTATGTTAACGTGGGCAAGAAAAACCATCCGCGCATCTGTGGCAAATTAAACCATTTGGATGGGTAAGCCACGGATGCACGGATAAAGGATTGGAAAAACTATGTTAACGTGGGCAAGAAAAACCATCCGTGCATCTGTGGCAAAATACTAAACTATTTGGATAGGTATGCCACGGATGCACAGATAAAGGATTGGA
>DATHWC010000348.1:0-4911 GCA_035460985.1 Lunatimonas sp. | reverse complement strand
AGTCCAGAGAGAAATTCTGGAAAATGGGCATTTGTATTTAAATATACACTCAGTGAATTAAATGCAATAAATCCGGCCATAAGTAGAATTACTATTAAAATTCCGGTGAACTTTACCCTGCTAATTTGCTGTTTGATCCTCATTGTCTTTTTATCCACAAGTCGGATAAAAAGCCATCCACCAAGCAGAAAAGCCCCGCCGCCGCCAAGCCCTTGTATAAATAAGAAGGCTATTCGGGCGTTGGGGTGGGAAAGATTACCGGTAAGGAGGGGCATCAAATCTCCAAAAGGGATCCCAAACAAAACAGTCGAAAGGGCAACCGCAACCGATTGTGCAACAGCTAATGCGCCAAAAACCAACAGCACCAAAATGGTTAAAGAAAGCAGCCATGGGTGATTTACCGCAGGTACATTTCTGTTTTCATATATTTCCATAATTGGAGTAAATTTACACCAAATAGCCATGACCACAAGAAAGCAAAGTAAAATGAATGTCATTTTGTGGGTTAGCGGTAAAATTGATAGGGTTAAAGGGCTATAAATCAATCAAAAACTGTGACCTTTGCAAAAATTTTAAAACTGTGATCAAAATAGGTAATATATCGCTGGGAGAGTTTCCGCTTTTGTTGGCTCCCATGGAAGACGTGAGCGATCCCCCATTTCGGGCTGTCTGCAAACAAAATGGGGCCGATCTGATGTACACGGAGTTTATCAGCTCGGAGGGATTAATCCGGGATGCCGCCAAAAGTGTGCAGAAATTGGATATTTTCGATTACGAACGCCCTATTGGAATCCAGATTTTTGGCAATGAAATAGATTCTATGCGGGAAGCAGCATCCATTGTAGAAGCCGCTAACCCGGACATATTGGACATCAATTACGGTTGCCCTGTCAGCAAAGTCGCCTGCAAGGGTGCCGGGGCCGGCATCCTGCTTGATATTGATAAAATGGTTGCCATGACTGCCGAAATAGTCAATGCGGTAGGAATCCCGGTGACGGTAAAAACCCGGCTTGGCTGGGATGAAAATACCATCCGCATCGTGGAAGTTGTTGAACGGTTGCAGGATGTGGGTATTCAGGCCATCAGCATTCATGCCCGAACCCGAAAGCAAATGTACAAGGGCACTGCCAATTGGGAGTATTTGGCTGAGGTGAAAAGCAATCCGCGCATTACCATTCCCGTATTCGGAAACGGGGATGTGGATTCTCCGGAGAGAGCGTTGGAATACCGAAATAAGTACGGTGTGGACGGCATTATGATAGGACGGGCAAGTATTGGTTATCCGTGGATTTTTAATGAAATCAAGCACTACTTTGCTACAGGAGAAAAGTTAGCTGCTCCGGATTTGGAAGAAAGAATCAATGTGGCAAAAAAGCATCTTGACTTTTCCGTGGAATGGAAAGGTGAAAAATTGGGGATGTTGGAAATGCGCCGACACTATACCAACTACTTCCGGGGGATTCCTAATTTCAAACCCTATCGAACCGAATTAGTCACTTCGGAAAACTATGACCATGTCTTGGGGATTTTGGAGGAAGTAGGCAATGTTTATGCGGACTATGAATTTTAACCCCTATCTTTGAAAAGATAACTGCCGTTCACAACCACCACCGTTTGGCAGGATTGAATTCTTTGACCAATCAAACAACCTTAAAATAGCTCATGGAAGCCGAACCAACTGCTGGCCAGCCGCTAAAAAGCTGGTTACTTTTAATTCTCCTTGCGCTGATTTGGGGAAGTTCTTTTATCCTTATCAAAAAATCACTACTTGTGTTTTCTCCTGGTGAAGTGGGTGCTTTTCGGATCGTAACCGCCGGGTTAGTGATGCTTCCCCTATCTATGCCCAGGCTTAAGAAATTAAATCGGCAGCAGGTAAAATACCTAATCATCATTGGTCTGGTGGGAAGTTTCATTCCTGCATTTTTATTCGCCAAAGCACAGACTCAACTATCCAGTTCGCTGACTGGCGTGTTAAATGCCCTAACCCCGCTTATGGTGATTGTCATTGGGTCCCTGCTTTTTGGATCAACGATTTCCAGAAGAAACGCGTTTGGTCTATTGATCGCATTTCTTGGAGTTGGCATCCTAGTTCTCTTCCAGTCCGATAGCGGATGGGATGTGTTTTCGGGAATCAACTACTATGCGTTTTTTGTGCTCGCCGCCACCGTCTGCTACGGGTTCAACGTTAATATCATCAAATATAAATTTGTCACGCTAAAGCCGGTAGCCATTACTGCCATTTCCCTGATGGTTGTGTTGCCCCTCGCAGCTATTTACCTCTTTGCCTATACTCATTTTTCCTTCAAATTGATTCATGTCCCAGGAGGATGGCTCGCTGCGGGATATATTACCCTACTTGGAGTAGTAGGGACAGCCCTTGCCCTGATCATTTTCAATGTCATGGTCAAGTTGGTCTCTCCCGTTTTTGCCAGCTCGGTGACATACCTTATACCGATTGTAGCCATCTTTTGGGGGGTAATTGACGGAGAGCGTTTGTTGCTGTGGCATTATGTAGGTATATTGACCGTCATCTTGGGTGTGTGGATTGGAAATAGAAAATAAACCGACCAGAACATTGGAACAGCAAAGTAAACATCACAGAAAAAGTTATCCTCTTCATGTTTGAAAATTTATTTAATATAGAGAAGGAATTGCTAAACAGAATCATTCAAACGGTTCTGATAATTGTTGGTATTTGGTTAATCAATAAACTCTCCGTGCGATTTTTATACCGCGGAAATTCGGAAGAAATGCGCAAGCAGTACCACCTCCGCAAATTCATCGAATACACAACTTTTTTTATCGGTCTGCTTATCATCGGCAACCTCTGGGTCAGTAATTTTCAATCCGTCACCACGTTTCTTGGGTTACTCTCAGCCGGTATTGCCATTGCGTTAAAAGATATTTTTGTAAATATTGCCGGATGGGCCTTTATCTATCTGCGCAAACCCTTTGATGTGGGGGACCGCATACAGATCGGCGATGTCAAGGGCGATGTCATCGACCTCCGGCTGTTTCAGTTTAGCTTGCTGGAAATCGGGAATTGGGTGGATGCAGATCAAAGTACAGGGAGGGTCATACATGTTCCTAATGGTAAAGTGTTTACTGATGCCCAAGCAAATTATTCGATTGGCTTTAATTACATCTGGAACGAACAGGTCATTTACATCACCTTAAAAAGTGATTTCAAAAAGGCCAAGACCATCCTTCTTGATGTGCTGAATACGCACCTAAAGGATGAGCTTAAATTGGCGGAAAAGGAATTCTTAAGAGCCAAACACGAGCATCTTATTGTTTACAAGCAGTTTACCCCGATGATTTTCACTGATATCACTGAGAGAGGTATTCAGCTTTCCATGCGGTACCTCTGTAATCCGAAAAAAAGACGTATGATGGCCCACACCATTATAGAGTCCATCTTGGAGCGGCTGGGACCTGAAGACAATATCCGCATTGCCTACCCAACCTCCACGGTCCTACTTCATCAAGACCAAGTCCATCCGGCCAATCACCCGGGCAAGTCCAAAGGCACCCCAATTTGATTCCACCACCTTCACCTTTGCCACTAAAGGGATAGTCGAAGAAATCCTTGTACAATGGCACTTTTTGACTAATTTTGCGGCTATGGCAAAATCTGAGCAGACCCAAGAAGTCAACGTACTTAAAGATATAATTGCCCATGCCAAGGAGTATGGGTTTGTTTACCCCTCGTCTGAAATCTACGATGGTCTCCAAGCCGTCTACGATTATGGACCATATGGGGTAGAATTGAAAAACAACCTCAAGAAACTCTGGTGGGAATCCATGACCCGATTGCATGAAAATATCGTCGGACTTGACGCTGCCATTTTTATGCATCCCACCACCTGGAAAGCATCGGGACACGTCGATAGCTTCAACGATCCCATGGTAGACAATAAAGACAGCAAGAAGCGCTACAGGGCCGATGTACTGATTGAAGAAAAGGCAGCCCAATATGAACTTGCCGGGGAAATTGAAAAATCGAAATCCCTGCTCTCCGCTATGGGCAAATTGATGGATGCAGAGAACTTCGAAAGTCTCAGGGAGCTGATGATTAATGAAGACATCACCTGCCCACTCAGCGGCACCAGCAACTGGACAGAAATCCGGCAGTTCAACCTGATGTTTTCAACGCAGGTGGGTTCTGTGGCAGATGATTCCAGTACCATTTACTTACGTCCAGAAACGGCACAAGGTATATTTGTGAACTTCTTAAACGTTCAGAAAACCGCCAGGATGAAAGTTCCCTTTGGTATCGCACAAATCGGAAAAGCCTTTAGAAATGAGATTGTCGCCCGACAGTTCATTTTCCGCATGAGGGAATTTGAGCAAATGGAGATGCAGTTTTTCGTACGGCCAGGCACCGAATTGGAATGGTATAAGGAATGGGCTGATAAACGGGTGAAATGGCACCTTGCCCTGGGAATTCCCGCAGATAAAATCCGTAGGCATGACCATGATAAACTCGCCCACTACGCCAATGCCGCCTTGGATATCGAATATGCGTTTCCATTTGGCAACAAAGAAGTGGAAGGAATACACTCCAGAACTGATTTTGACCTTAAAAGCCATCAAGAATACTCCAAAAAGAAACAACAATACTTCGACCCGGAGATCAATCAGAATTATATCCCTTACGTGATTGAGACCTCTATCGGTGCGGATCGGCTGTTTTTGATGACTTTGTGCAATGCCTACGTAGACCAAACTGTGGATGGGAAGCAACGCACCTTCCTCAAGTTCCACCCGGCAGTGGCGCCTGTAAAGGCGGCCATCTTACCCCTTACCAAAAAGGATGGATTGCCGGAGAAAGCCAAGGAAATCGTAGAGGACTTAAAATATGACTTCAATATTATCTATGAAGATGCCGCCTCAATCGGTAAACGATAC
>DATHWC010000347.1:0-6404 GCA_035460985.1 Lunatimonas sp. | reverse complement strand
GTGATTCGAGAAAACGGTCTATTTTTATGGAAAGGTGATTTGATTTCATTAATAGGCTTTAAAAACAGATTGTTTGGGACTAGTTCGTGAAAAAGGAGACACTGTTTTTCGCAATCCTTTTACCTAACGCAGCAGTCAACTGGTAGCGTGTGTATTTTTTGATTAAAGTATGCAATGAGAGAGTAAATCATCCAATATCGGGTGTAATACCGACAAATTTATTATAAATTGGAATCCAAAATCAATTTCTTTTTTAAAACAACTTAATAAACCCCATGAGTAATCCTTCAATCATTATCAGAGACAATTTGACAGAAAAATATTCAGATGTGTATACGCCTAAGGTTCAAGCGGCTCTCGAACATATGGTTCGGTTCAACAAAGAGCTGAAAAAACTGATGAAAAAACGAATGGATAGACGTCTAGAGCGGGCACAATCTCGGGAACGCATTAACTTTTTGGATGAATCCAGTAGAATTGAGGGCACAGACATCCTTGTTGCTGATGCCCGGTCTGGAAACTTTGTCGGGTCCACAATCCCCAAAGACCTTCAGCGGCAGTGGATCCAAGGGACAGGGCCGGGAGCCAAACCCAACGCTCCGGTGGCTGACAGCATCCGAAATGTGGCCTATGCGTTACTTTCAGGAGCAGATGGGTGGATGTTTGACGGGGAAGATGCTTTGGGCCAAATAAATACCATGTCCTTGGATAATCAACGAAACCTAAAACTTGCCATCCATGGGGATCAGTTATTTTTGGATGTAGCGGAGAAAGTAGCCCGTCAAATGAATGCCTGGTCCATGGATTTTTTCGGTGAGGAGAAAATAACAGACTGGAGGTCCCAGTTGGATTTTACCACCAAAATATTCCGTGCAAGGGGTCTGCATTTGGATGACAGACATATCCGGGAATCCGACGGGGCTTCCGTTGCAGCATCCATCGTGGATCTCACACTATATGTTGTAAATAACTATCAGGCACTAACTGATGCCGGATCATCCATCGTCCTATATCTTCCCAAGATACAGACTGCCGAGGAGGGAGGTTTTTGGAATAAAATGATTTCCGAGCTGGAGCGATTTCTCAAACTGGAGGAAGGAACAGTTAAAGTATACGTGTTGGTAGAGCAACTGGAGGCAACGTTTCAGTTGATGGAAATTAGAGCTGCGTTGGGAAAGCATTTCATTGGCTACAATACAGGACGCTGGGATTATATCAACAGCGTATCTGATGCCCTGGCATGGGATAGCTCCTTTGTGAATCCCAACATTGAATCCATTGGAATGACCTATGGCTATATGCGAAACTACGAGGACCGCGTGAGAAGGGCAGTTAATACCCCTGACAGAAATGGGAATTTTGCGCTATGGCAGGGAGGCATGGAACCCAATATCCCCGTTGGCTCGGAAGCGGGCGTCTCCTCCAGCATGGAAAAGGCCATAGGCGGTGCCGAAAGAGAACAGCGCGAAGGAGCAAGTGGCAAATGGGTGGCCCACTGGAAAATGGTCCACATCGTCCGGCCAGTATGGGGAAAAGTGGGTAAGGCAAATCAAATGGGCAGAAAATTTCCACAGCTTACCTATTCCGATCAGGATGCGGCTGGATTGATTCTATTGGAACCGGCACCCAGAAATATTCGGGGAGCCAGAAATTTGATCAGTGTGGCGCTTCAATACGGAAATGCATTCGGTCAGGGAATGCAGGCCGCGGCCCTGAAGCCCGCCGATTTCTTTGGCAACGATGATGTCCTTTACCTGATGGAGGATATGGCTACCGGGGAAATCCGACTGAGCATCCTCTGGGAATGGGTGCATAAAGGTGCCAAGCTTACCGAAGCAGATGCGGAAACTGGGATTTCCGAAGGCACTGTGTTTTCTTTTGATATATTTCAACAGTTACTGGAAGAAGAGTATAATAAACTGCTGAAAGCTAATAGTAAGGACGTCCATGATTCATCCAAACATACCACGCTTCCGATTGCAAGGGAAATAGCACATGTTTATGTGTCAGAAAACCAAAAGATTCCCTGGTTTATTGATTTGTTGAATCTCAATTTGAACAACGAAGATTTGGATACGGCTAAGGAGAGAATTGTGCAGTATTTGGAAGTACTGAGAGAAAATAACGACCGGGTAACTGAAAACTTAGATTTCACCTTACGGGGATAGGGTATTTTCTTTCACAACAACTGCTTTCCCAAAATACCATGTCATTAAATCTCCTTTTCTTCCTGGCCTTTCTTCCAATTCTAGTTGCGGCAGTCATGTTGGTGGGTTTCCGCGTATCGGCCAGAAAAACCATGCCCGTTACCTTTCTATTGACCGCAGGGATCGCCCTTCAGTTTTGGGACTTCTCTTGGCTCAATGTGGTGGCGTCCACCATTCAAAGCCTTTTTATCACTTTTGATATCCTCTACATAATTTTTGCTGCCATCCTTCTCCTGAATCTGCTGAAATACTCAGGAGGGGTAAGTGCCATTCGTCTTGGCTTTGCGGGCATCAGTTCTGATCGCAGGGTACAGGTGATTATTATTGTTTGGTTGTTCGGATCCTTTATCGAAGGTGCTGCCGGATTTGGTACGCCGGCGGCGATAGTAGCTCCCTTGTTGGTGGCACTCGGATTTCCTGCCTTGGCTGCTGTGGTCTTGGGCATGATGGTGCAAAGTACAGCCGTTACCTTCGGGGCGGTGGGCACACCCATTTTAGTGGGATTGCGGGGAGGGATTCAACACCCCGAGTTGGATGCACAGCTGGCTGCCAGTGGTTTGGAATATGCCGATTTACTACATGTGGTCACCGCCAATGCGGCCATTACCCATGCCATCGTGGGTTCACTAATGCCTTTTTTGATGGTACTCATGCTTACCCGCTTTTTCGGGAAAAACCGGTCCTGGAAAGAAGGGCTGGAAATGTTTCCGTTTGCACTATTTGGGGGAATTTCTTTTACCGTCCCTTATGCGCTCACGGGGATTTTTCTGGGACCGGAGTTCCCATCTCTGTTAGGTTCCTTGGTAGGGTTAAGTATTGTCGTGACTGCCGCCAAAAGGGGCTTTTTGCTTCCCAAAAAGCAATGGGCATTGGAAGATAGAGCCTTATGGCCGGAGGAGTGGTTGGGGAACCTCTCATTTTCTTTGGATGAGGATCAAAAACGGATTCCGCTATGGAAAGCGTGGTCTCCCTATTTCCTCTTGGCTATTTTGTTGGTCCTGAGTCGGCTGCCTCAGTTGCCGATCAAAGGGTTTCTTACTGGCATCGTGGTTGGGGTGCAGCATATTTTGGATACAGAGGTTTCCGCAAGCAGTACACCGCTCTATTTGCCTGGCTCCATTATTTTGTTGGTTTGTCTGATTACTTATTTCCTGCATGGCATGCAGGGAAAGCAGGTAAGGTCCGCCTTTAAGGAAAGTTCGAGAATGATTTTCAGAGCAGGTACGGTGTTGCTGTTTGCGGTAGCCATGGTGCGGGTATATATCAACTCCGGGGATAACGACCTTGAGCTAGCAGCCATGCCCATAGTAATGGCCGAATGGGTAGCTCTGAAAGTAGGATATATTTACCCGATCTTTGCTCCGATGATTGGTGCGTTGGGAGCTTTTATTGCCGGAAGCAATACGGTCAGTAATCTGATGTTTGGCCTCTTTCAATACGGGGTAGCGGAGAGCCTTTCCGTGTCTCCCATCTGGATGTTGGCCCTACAGGCGGTGGGAGCTGCCGCTGGCAATATGATTGCCATCCACAATGTAGTCGCCGCATCTGCCACTGTGGGGCTTTTGGGCAAGGAGGGGATGGTGCTGAGAAAGACAGTTTTACCCACCATATACTATCTGCTGTTGACTGGTTTGATTGGATTTCTGGTAATAGTCGTGTGGGGAGTATCCGATACCTTGTTTGTCGTGCGATAACTGGATGCTTTGATTTAAGAATGATCAATCCTCTATTTGTCTTTAGGATTATCTTCTAATTTCTTGGTTTTTTAATTGATGTCATTTAAATCATTTGTTTTCCGCATTCCAGATTTTGGCGTTAAGAAATCCGGGCAGTGCGGTGGCAAAGGCATATTTGACGAAGGGTTTGGATAGAATTTTCACCGTCAACGATATTATTAAGCAGAGAAATCAATACAAATTCATTATACCTTCAGATTTTAATTTCCTCGAATTTTTTAATTTTAGAATCGAATTTGTCATCAATAATAAACAGTTTTCCCTGTTATTTGTATTTAGCAGCAATTTCAGCTAGTTTTTGCTGAATAATCTCCCTATCCATCCACTGCCCACGTGCCATTACCCCTGCTGGATTTTTAAGGTGGTTTAGGTCCTCCAGAGGATTTTCATCTGTCATTATTAGATCTGCTTCCATTCCTTCTTTTATCTGGCCGAAGTCTCCTTCAAAAAAAGTGGCGGGATTTATCGTTCCGATCTGCAGCGCTTCCAATGGCGTTAAGCCGGCATCAAGCATTCCTTTAAGTTCATGGTGTATGGAGAAGCCAGGCACATTGAATACCTGTGGCGCATCGGAGCCCAATAAAAGGCCTTGGCCGTTTTCGTGTAACGATTTGATCAGCTGATATCTGATCTGATTATACCTTTCCCATTGGGCAGGGTCATAATTTGATGTCTCTGTCAGGTTGTTTTTGCTGTCCACCCAGTTTTTTCGGGTTTCGCCAGACATGTATTTCATCTCATCTTCACCCACTAGACTTTCAGCAGGAGTTGGTGAAAACCAGCGATCAAACAAGGCTTGGGTTGGAACAATCCAAACTCCGTTGTCTTTACTGAGTTGAACCAATTCCCCAATTCTGGATGTGTCCGCCAAATCAGTGAAATTATACCCAAAAAAGCCATTTTCAATCGGGTTAACTCCAGCTTCTTCAGGTACCAGTCCTTCCATAAATCCATCCACGTGGTCAATGGTTTGGTATTTATTTTCAAGTGCGTGACGCACCCTTACCAAGTTGGAGACATGTCCCGCAAAGGGTATTCCGGATTCATTGGCAGTTTTTACGATTTCATCAAAGACATGGAGGCGGATTCCGGGGTGGAGCTTGAGAAAATCGTATCCTGCCGCTGCATAGGCTTGCACCTGGCTTCTGGCTTCCTCTGGGGTTCTCACCGTATTCCCATTCAAAGAAGGGCTGGACGTGAAAATCCTAGGACTGATGATTTCCCGGTTGTTGGCCTTTTCACGCAGTTCCAAATGCACCGGATTACCCAGCATACCCCTTATGGTAGTGACACCGTTTGAGAGATACAGAAAAAGTGTCTCTTCTATCAGGGGTTCATTCCATTCCATGGAGGGAATATGGGCATGCATTTCAGCCAATCCAGGAAGGATAAACTTGCCGGATGCCGGAATCACGGTGGCATTGCCCCACGAATGGGGTTCATCCGACTTAATAATCTTACTAATTTCGTGATCTTCTATAACCACATGGGCCTTGATTAGGTTACCATCAGTCACATCAATGACGGTGGCATTTTCAAACACAAAATCTTCTTCCGATAGATCTATGTTGGTGACTCCAGGTTGGCAGGACCAAAGAATTAATCCCAACAAAAGCAGAGACAAAAAAGGAAGTATTTTTCTCATGGTTTAAATTTTTTGGTTAATTAATGTAATTTACCAAATTTCAGGGAATTGAGTTTAGTTTGCCTGGTAAATTTTGGTGTGAGAGGTAAAAAATTGAAAGGTGGCTGAAAGCGGTTACAGCTTGTTAGGGGCTTTTTTAAGGTTTAATAAAGCCTTTAGTTGTCAGGCATTTTTGCTATTTCAAATAAGGTTATTTATGTCAATTTGAATTAAAGAAATTAAGTCGCCTTGAAAATCCCCTATGTGAACTATGTTAAGTGGTAAAAAAGTTAGGTTTGAAATACCACATAGTTCACATAGAAAAAAGGCCTTTCTATGACTGAAGCAGCCCTTTAATTTTTAGACATTTTTGGAGTCTTTAAATTAGATTAATTTATCCGACTTGAATAAACAGAACTAAGTCGCCTTGAAAAAACCCTATGTGAACTATGCAACTATGTGGTAAAACACATTTTGGTTATAGATACATCATGGGAAATACAAAAACTTAAATGCCCTTATATGTCTCATATGGTTAATTTTTTATACTCTAAAATTCCATTCAAACTTGTCTTCGCTGATCCCCCGTCGGATATCACTCAGCTCCTGTTTTAAACCGTACATGCAGGCATCCTTACCGGTATAGGTAGGGTAGGATTTACCCAGGTAGGAGATTTCTTCGAACGGAGAAATTACGGCCGCGGTGCCGACTCCAAACGCTTCAACCCGTACTCCGGAATCAATCCACTCAATTAGCTCATCGACCGATACCCGGTTCTCTTCCACTTCCAAGCCCTGGAGGGGTGCTAGTCGTAGAAGGGAATCCCGGGTGATCCC
>DATHWC010000346.1:0-5525 GCA_035460985.1 Lunatimonas sp. | reverse complement strand
GGAATTTCAGGCATGCCTATAGAACAAAGATCCAAATCGGCGAATTTGAGAATATTCATGGAAACCGTTCCTTTGTAGACACTAAGTTGGTCGCCGTTGATATACCTTGCCGCTATGTCGGCTTGCTGCTCGGCGGCGGCGGTGATTCCGTTTACCCTTCCATCGAACTCCGCTATTTCACCCATGGCAAAAATGGAGGAATCCGAAGTTTGCAGGTAATCGTTTACTTTTACCCCCATTCCGCATTCCACACCTGCGGATTTTGCAAGTTCGATGTTAGGCCGGGTACCAATCGCGTAGACCACGGCGTTACAGACCACTGTTGTTCCGCTTTTAAGGTAGGCCGTGATCTTCAAATCATCCGGGTCTTGGATTAGCCGGTCCACTTGGTTGTTGAGATACAAGTTTACCTCCATCTCTTCCATCTTGTTACGAAGCAAGGCACTGGAAACTGGGTCAAGTTGCCTTTCCATTAGGCGGGAAGCCAATTGAATCACCGTTACCTGAATATTAACTTCCCGTAAAGAAGCCGCAAGTTCCAGTCCCAACAGACCTCCACCAACAATCATCACATGCCCCTTCCCACCCAGATAGTCAACCAGACCATCGGCGTTGTCCCTGTTTCTCATGGTAAAAACTCCGGGAAGGTGCATGGGAGCATCGGATGGAATAAAAGCCCTGCTCCCGGTTGCCATGACTAAAATGTCGTAATGGTGAACTTTTCCGTGGTCATCCACTACTTGTTTACTGGATCTGTCGATGGCCGCAATGCCATTTTCCACGGATAATTGGATATCCAAAGATTCCATTTCACCAACCTTGAATTTCTGCAAATCTGCCCAAGTCTTGTGTTGGCAAACATAGTCTGGAAGAAGAACCCGGTTGTAAAAGGGATACTTTTCTTTGGAAAAGACCTGGATTTCATCCGTTTGGTTTAGTTCACGGTATGTTTGGATAAACCGATAGGCAGCCGCTCCGGCGCCGATGATAACGACCTTTTGGTGGGGCTTTTCAAACTTAGCGACTTGGACTGCCGAAAACTTAAAGTCCGGCTGTTTGGATATGGGGTCAATGGCATGTCCGGTAAGATTGTTGGCCTTGGCAAAATCTGACCCCAGGATTCTCCCCCAGTGCATGGGTAGGAAGACTACCCCCCTTCGAATAGAATCGGTTAATTTGGCATGCACTTGTACCTCTCCCCGATATCCTGAAACTACAACCGTATCCCCATCATTAATATCCCGTTCCATGGCATCATCAGGATGTATTTCCAGAAAAGGTTTGGGCAGATGTTGGCCCAGCTTGCTGACTTTCCCCGTTCGGGTCATCGTATGCCATTGATCCCGAACCCTTCCGGTGGTAAGAATCAGCGGAAAGTCGGGAGAAGTTTGCTCCGAGGCAAGTTGGGCCTGGCTAGTTCGAATCTGAGCCCGTTGGTTTGGTGTGTAAAATTTCTTGTCCGTAAATAGTCTTGGTGTTGATTGCTTTTTTTGCTGGGTAAATGGCCATTGGACCGTACCCTTGGACTGCAAATAGGCATAGTCCAACCCGGAAATATCCAGTGATGTTCCAGCCGTCAAGGCAGCATGCTCGGCAAATACTTCGCTCATAGATTCGTACTCGAATCCCGAAAAATTCATCTCCCTAGCAAATCGGATCAAAATATCCGCATCCGGCAATGCTTCTCCAGGTGCTTCAGTAATCTTATTGAGGTAGGAAATCCTCCTTTCAGAATTGGTCATTGTCCCTTCCTTTTCAGCCCATCCCGCGGCCGGAAGCACCAAATCCGCAAACGGGATGGCCTCATTTTTAGAGGATATATCTTGAACGACTACAAATTTGGCGTTTTGCAACGCCTTTCTAACTCTTGAAGTATCCGGAAGGCTAACCAATGGATTCGTACAGATTATCCAAATGGCTTTCAATTGGCCACTTTCCAACGCTTCGATCATCTGGGTTGCCGTAAGCCCCGGCTTTGAGGGTAACTCCTCCACACCCCAAAACTCAGCTACTTCTTTTCTGTGTGCAGGGTCAGCCAATTTTCGGTGAGCAGACAACATGGTAGCCATGCCGCCGACTTCCCTCCCCCCCATGGCATTGGGCTGTCCTGTCAGGGAAAATGGTCCGGCACCCGGTTTCCCGATTTGTCCCGTAATCAGATTAAGATCTATTAAGGCTAGGTTTTTGTTCACCCCATCCGCACTTTGATTGAGGCCCATGGCCCAAAGGCTGAGAAAACCCTTGGATGCGCCAATATAATTGGCTGCCAACCGGATATCCTCCTCCCTAACCCCGCAAATCTGTGCTGCCTCCTGAACCGTTTTCCCAAACACTTCGTCCCGGTAAGCTTCAAATCCATCTGTATGACCCTGTATAAATTCCACATCTATATCGCCATTCTCAATCAAAGCGCGGCCCATTGCCTGATACAACACGGTATCCGTTCCCGGCATGAGCTGCAAATGAAGATCCGCCACCGAACAGGTTTGGGTTTTTCGTGGGTCCACCACTACTATTTTGACGGAAGGATTCAACTCCTTGTGCTTTTCAATCCTTCTCCAGAGTATCGGGTGACACCAAGCCGGATTGGCACCGGCAACCAGAAAACAATCCGCCAGCTCTATATCCTCATAGGATATCGGTACCGCATCTTCTCCGAGTGTGAGCGTGTATCCCATAACGGCAGAACTCATGCATAGCCTGGAATTTGTGTCCAAGTTATTTGTCTTCAAATACCCTTTCACCAGCTTATTCACCAGATAATATTCCTCCGTCAAGCATTGTCCGGACACATAAAACCCCACCGAATCGGCTCCAAAGTTGGTGCACATAGCTTTGAAGACTGCGGCGGCCCGTTTCAACGCCGTTTCCCAATCTACTTTTTCCAATTCGTGCCCCTTTCCCCACCGCATTTGCGGAAAGAGCAATCGATCCGATGTATCCTCCACGACATAATGTAGGTTCATCCCTTTGGAGCAAAGCATGCCTTTATTGACCGGGTGTTCAGGATCTCCTTCCACGGTCAACTTTCCCTTGGTGTCCCTGTGAATAAGAATTCCACATCCGACACCGCAGTAGGAGCAGGTACTTTTTACTTTTTGTGCTTTCATGATGGGGTAAGGAAACTGGTTCGGCTGAGAAAAACAGATAATAAGACAACGGAGTTATTTTTCCATCACATAAGCAGGTTGCAATAATTGGTTTTTATTTTCCAAAGAGGCCTCAAGATCTGCGGCTGCGGATTTTTCATCGGCAGAGGAAAAGCGCACCAATAAGGAGGACACGGAAACTACGGTCACCGCAATTCCCAGAATCCCCAGTGCCTGAGGATAGCTCAGACTTTCCATCTTGAACAGAAATCCTGCCATTACAGCACCGGCATTTCCTCCGGCACCCACAATACCGGATACGGTACCCATTGCTTTCTTATTGACAAAAGGCACAACTGCGAATGTGGCTCCTTCCGCCATTTGAACGAAGAGGCTAAAAACGATCATTACCCCAATAGCCAATGGCAGTAAGCTGATTTGGGAAAAACACATCAGGGATATCCCTTCCAAAAACAACACCCCACCCATTAGCATAACCCTGCCTTTTAAACCCCATTTCATTCCGGCTTTGTCTCCAAAAAAACCGCCAAGTGAGCGGGCAAAAAGGTTCATCAGGCCAAATAATCCGGCAATCAGGCCAGCGGTCTTCACATCTAGTTTAAAATAGTCATGAAAATAAATGGCCGCCACATTGTTTATCGTCAACTCAACGCCGAAGCATGCACCATAAATCAGAAACAGGGCCCACACCCGCTTGTCTTTCAACGCTTTTTTAAATGCACCTTTACCTTTCCTGCCGTCTCCTGCCCCTCTGGCTTTTATATCTTTCATATTCCCCTCAGGCAGGTCTGTTGTAAATTTATAATACATGACCCCGCAAATAAGCATGGCTATTCCGGGTACAACCATGGCATACCTCCAAGCCTCTTTCTCCAAAAACCCCAGCGATACGAACAAAGCAAAAAGCATGGGCATCACCATTTGGGTAACCCCTCCACCTAGGTTGCCCCATCCGGCCGTAGTCGCATTGGCCGTACCAACTACATTGGGGGCAAACATCAGGGAGGTGTGGTATTGGGTAACCACAAAGCCCGCACCGATTGCACCTATAAGGAGTCTAAAAATCAAAAAGGACTCGTAGCTGTTACTTAATCCGATCAACATAACCGGAATGGCTCCCAAGATCAACAAATACGTATACGTGATACGGGGTCCGATTCTGTCCAGCAGCCATCCGATGCCCAAACGGGCAATTACGGTAATGGCCACAGAGGCGATAATTATGTTCCCAATTTGGGATTTGGTAAGGAGTAATTCCTCCCTGACAACTGCCATCAGCGGAGCAATGCCAAACCATCCGAAAAAACACAGGAAAAAGGCCATCCAAGACATATGGAAAGCACGCATCTGCGGCGTTTTGAAATTGAGTAAGTCAATTGTAGTTGCTTTTTTTGCCAAGTTTTTCATAGTAATAAGGATTTTGGTAGAAAGAAGGCTACTTCGGGTTTAAAGCTTTTCGGTTCGCACTCGAAATGTACGTAAAAGTTTTTAATACTACGTAATTTAATTACGTATTTTTACTTATTTATTTTATTATAAATAAAGTGTTACTTAGAAAATATATGCTAAAACTCATTAAAATGACAAACAACCCCCAAAATAGGTAGAGTGATTTTACGTAGATGTTGGGGTAAAAAGTTGGGAAATCAGCGTGGACAAAGTTCAGATACTAGGAATCCGGTATATTGCATTTCTATTCCCGTAAAATAGCATGGACCCGATTTCTGAGTTCAGGAACTACCAGCTCCTCAAACCACGGGTTTTTCTTTTGCCAGATTTTATTTCTCGGGGAAGGATGGACTAGCGGGAAAAATCTAGGCAGGAACGCTTCAAATTTTTTTACTGTAGCGGTAAGGCTTGGTTCCTTTTCTTTCCCCAAATAGTACTTCTGGGCGTATTGGCCGATTAATAGAACCAATCCGATCTGAGGCATTTCGTTTAAAACCTGTGCATGCCAAGTTGGGGCACATTCTATTCGAGGTGGGAGGTCACCGCTCTTTCCCTTTCCTGGATAGCACAGACCCATGGGCATGATCCCAAAGTAATCCGTATCATAAAAAGTATCCGCATCCACATCCAACCATCTTCTCAGTTCTTTCCCACTAAGGTCATCCCATGGAATTCCTGATGCGTGAACCTTAGTTCCGGGAGCCTGACCGACAACCAAGATTCTACTTGCGGGGCTTACGCGGATGACAGGCTTTGGGCCGAGGGGTAGGAAATTAGCGCAAAGCGTACAGGATCGGATATGGGATAGCAGGTCTTGCATTTAGAGTAGCAAATAAATTAATACAGAATTTTCAAAAGCTTCCTTCGGCACAACTACAGTTCCGATGAAATTGGTTTTTTATCCAGCAAACCTCTTACCTAATTGATAAAAAGTCAAATTAAATTTTCAGGCTCGGTGTTTAGTAA
>DATHWC010000345.1:0-19792 GCA_035460985.1 Lunatimonas sp. | reverse complement strand
TATAAGGTAGGTTGCATACGCGTTACGCACCCGTGCGCCACTCTCATCAGTCCCGAAAGACCGAATCCCGTACGACTTGCATGTATTAGGCCTGCCGCTAGCGTTCATCCTGAGCCAGGATCAAACTCTCCATTGTAAAGTTTGTTGTTCCTATCATTCCTGATAGGAAAATATTAGTCTGTGCCGATAAATCGGCTTATCCAGTCTTTATTTGAATGCTGTCTTACAATACTTCAAAGAACTTATATAGCGCGTTTAAACACTATTTTGAGAGATTTTAACCTCTTTCAGAACCTTTGTCCTGAAAAGCGAGTGCAAATATCGTTATTATTTTTGAATTTCCAAGGAAAACTAAAAAAAATATTTTTTATTTTAGTCTCGATATATTCAAATTTTAATCAGCCTTTTGGCCTTTTCCCGCCAGCTTCTCTATTGGGATTGCAAACATAGGCCTCTTTTGGGTATTTACCAAAACTTAATCGGTAAATATTTACAAAAATGCTTGATCTAATTCCCTACCCGAGGTGCTTTGTATACGGGAACCGTACTGCATGGTTCTCCATACATGATGCTACGTGCTGATCCTTTGAGGATTCGCACAATCTCACCGTACGCATGTATGGGTACGGGTAATTTTCCGCATCCCTTCACTACAACCGGCCGTCCCTCAAAGTCCTTCGGATTTATCCGCTGCAGCGCCTTTGTCATAACGTATTTTTCCAAATCCTCCGGATCACCAATTACAGCCTCTTTGACGACCCCCTCCAAGTATGTCATCACAAGCATATATGCCCACGTAGGAATGATCGCATCTGCCGAACAGTATACTGACACCAACGCATCCCTAAACTCCTCCCAATCCGTTTCTCTAAGCATCTGTCGGAATTCCTTCTCCCGGACAATCATTTCTTGAAACAGATAGGGACGTAAATCAAACGACTTTCGCTGACCTTCCTGGAAATAGGTTTCCAAATCCAAGGAGACTATCGCACTATTTGCTACGCGGTTTACAATTTCACTCATGGACTCAATACATTTTTCTTTGATTTGATAACCATAAACTCTTTAAGGTAGTTCGGTTCAAAATAGGCTATATCCTCAAAATCCTCCTTAAGATATTTCTCATAGGCCAATTCACCAACTGTCCTCGCAGAGGGAAGGCATTTCATAAATACCGCATTGGAGTGTTTAATTACAGAGGAAACTTTGTCGCAGGCATCGCCAACAAAAAAGGTCCTACCTCCCCCCAAATAATCTCCAAATGATAAAGGGTCGACAACAATCGGCTGGGATTCCAAGAACGTTTCGCCATCCGGTGCAATTACTTTCGCATATACCTCCATCCTCCTTGCGTCGAGCATGGGTACTACAACATCATCGGCGATACACCCATTTAAATATCCCCTTGCCATCGCATCCAACGTATCTACTCCAATCAAGGGTATATCCATGGCATAAGACAGCCCCTTGGCCGTTGAAACGCCTATCCTCAAACCGGTGTACGAACCAGGGCCTTTAGAGACGCAAACCGCCTTTAAATCTTTTTTGGAAATACCTGTATGAGTCAACAGCCCTTGAATTAGGGGCACCAACTTCCGCCCATGGACATTTTCCCCAACCACCTCCAAGACACCGACCAATCGACCATGGTCGTGAACTGCCACCGAACAAACAGAAACGGCCGTCTCAATTGAAAGAATAAGCCCCATGAAATTTCTCTTTTAAAGATTAAAATGTTTCCTTACCTAATCAACCCAACGAAGAACAATCTAGAAGTAGCCCGGAAAAAACCCAGACAAAAAGGCAATTGGGTATTAAATACAGCAAATGGAAAACCATTCAAGAAAGGATCTACCAAAAACACGCAAGGTAAAGCAATAAGTCTCTGCTACATTCTAGGTTTTAACATCGATGCGTACTGAGTTGGATTTTTGAGGACGTTCAACGATTCGCTGATTTCATCATCTTTATTCAAAGATGCCTCTATTACGCCTTCCTGATAATAATACCTCGAAACAATCTCATCCTTCAAGGCTTCTTTAATTTCATCCTTGAAAGTTACCAGATCTTGTTCTTTACTGTGACTGACACTTTTTTTGAGCGATTCTAAATCTTCTTTGATATCATCATAATACTTCTCCTTTTCCGCAAAAGTCACTAAGTCTTCTATCGTTTTCTCAACTCTGGTAGTGTAGTCATAATCCTTACCCTCAAGCCAACCTACAAAATCATCATATATCTTGTTTGATACCTCGAATTCCCTTGGCGAAGCTATCTCTTGGTTATCCAAGGCAAAATTATTCACGTATTCGAAGACTAGACTACGTGCAACGAGGCTATAGGTAATGGGCGCATAGGTGGGTGATTCAATCACTTCGTCAGGTTCTATCCCCCCGCCATCTAATACTCTACGACCATTCTTAGTTTTAAATTCATTTCTTAAAGAATCCGGAACATTATACCCTTTTCCTTCATCGTCTTTTTGACTGTAATCAATAGCTTGAATACAACGTCCACTCGGAATATAATATTTGGCGGTAGTCAACTTCACCTGCGAATTATAGGAAAGGGGAATCGTACTTTGAACAAGTCCTTTTCCAAACGTTTTTCTGCCAATCAGTACAGCCCGATCGTAATCCTGAAGCGCGCCGGCAACAATTTCAGCCGCAGAGGCACTCCGCTCGTTAATCAATACCACCAATGGAATTTCTTTGTCAACGGGCGACTTCTCCGTCTTGTAGACTGTATTTACACTTTGTAACTTACCTATCGTACGGACAACTTCTTTGCCTTTTGGTATAAATAGATTTACTATTTCTATTGCTTCTTTTAAAATCCCACCCGGATTATCCCTCACATCCAACACCAACTTCGTGGCACCCCGCGATTTAAGATCCAATAAGGCATTCCGCACATCAGAGGCTGCATTGGTGGTGAAATCGCTTAGTTTGATATAACCAGTCTCTGAATCAATCATGCCATGATACGGCACATTGCTAATTACTATTTTCTTTCGCGTCAGGTCAACATGAAGTGTGTCACTACCCCGCTTTACCACTACCAACACCTTCGTATTTGCGGGACCTTTAAGAAGGCTGGAAATATCAGCCGTGTTTTTTTTCACTACATCAACGGAGTCAACCTGAAGAATTTCATCTCCAATACGTAACCCCCCCACCTGAGCAGGAAAACCTTTGTATGGCATCAGGACCATATTGGTACCCGTCCTGTTTCCAATCAATGCCCCTACTCCGGCATATTCCCCGGTTGTCATCATCCTAAAGTCATCCTGATCTTCCTCAGGAATAAACTCCGTATAGGGATCAAGTTCCTCCAACATGGCATTGATGCCAACTGACACCAATTCATCGGGATCGATTTCATCCACGTAATAGGAATCCAACTCCCTGACAAGGGAAGCAAAAATATCCAGATTTTTGGCTATGGCAAATAGCTTGTCGTTTTTGATACTAAAAGCAAAAAGTAAGCCCCCACTGAGTATGAGGACGAGCAGAATGGGTATTCCTTTGTAATTCTTTGAGGTATTGCTCATGGTATGAATGAGATTATGATTTTTTTAATTTAATAAGAATCCGGATAAGCTTCTTCTGAATATCACCAAATTCCATCCTGTCAGATGAAACGTAAATTAGACCTATTCGTTTTACAGTGCTCGGCTCCTCGCTATCTAAAAGGTGCTTATTGAGCCGATACGCTTCTCTGATTCTACGTTTGATAAGATTGCGATGTACAGCCCTTTTCAATTTCTTCTTAGAAACAGAGATAAGGACCTGATTAGTTTCACCGGACAGGGCCGGGAGAAAAATTACCTTGAATGGATATAAAAAAAAAGAGGAACTTTTGTCAAAAAGTTCCTTTATTAACTTTCTGGAATGCAATCTTTCCGTCTTTGGAAATTTACGATCCATTGTATTCAACAATTACATAGTCTTTACGCGACTTCAATTACTTCTTCAAGGTTTTTTCTGAAGAAACGGTCAATTTATGTCTTCCTTTAGCTCTTCTTGCTTTAATGACTCTTCTGCCGTTAGCTGTAGACATTCTATTTTTGAAACCATGCTTGTTTCTTCTTTTCCTTCGCGAAGGTTGGAATGTTCTTTTCATTTCTTTATCTATTTAAAACTTGATCGATTCTGCTCTGTTAATAAAAGGAGTGCAAAGATAGATAGGTTTTTTTTATTTACAAACCTGCGGATTACTTTTGTTTATCAAACTAAGCCTTTATCGCAATGAAGTATCATATTTCCCAACAGAATCCATGCTCCCAATTTATACAGATTTCACTAACCTTGAGTTGCCATAGTGGAGAGATCATGAAACTACAGCTTCCTGCCTGGAGGCCTGGAAGGTATGAAATGGCAAACTATGCCCAATATATAAGGCATCTTGGAGTGTCCTACTTTGGAAATAAAGTGTCTTGTATTAAATTAACCAAGGACCTTTGGACATTCACTGCCGAAAAAACAGGTGATTACGTTGTACAGTATGAATTTTTTGCGCGACAGATGGACGCAGGGGGAAGTTGGTCGGATCCCTATCAGCTTTACATTAATTTTATCAACTTTGTATTTGAAGTGAAAAGCCGTGAAAATGAAGGAATCAACGTTACGCTTCATCTACCAGAACACTATCAGGTGGCGACTGCCCTTCCAAGTCGAAAACCTTTTGAGTTTCTTGCTGATGATTTTCAGCATTTGGTAGATTCACCCCTGATAGCTTCTCCGGATTTGAGTCACTTTACCTATCGAACCATGGATACAACGTTTCACCTTTGGATACAAGGTGAAGTGGTTTTTCACATGGAGGATATGCTCCAAGCATTTAAATCTTTTACCAAGACTCAAATAGAAGCATTTGGTGATTTCGATGCCACAGATTACCATTTTATGATTCAACTTTTACCTTATACACACTATCATGGTGTGGAACATGCCTATTCCACTGTAATCACTTTTGGTCCTGCCGATACTCTTTCTGAAAAATCTGAATTTCAAAAATTGGTAGGTGTGAGTTCCCATGAACTTTACCATTTCTGGAATGTATGTAGAATCAGGCCCAAGGAATTGGTTTCCTATGATTTTTCCAAAGAAACCTATTTGGATACCGGCTTGGTTTTGGAAGGTGTCACTACCTACATGGGAGATCTACTCTTGCTGAAATCCGGCTTTTTTACGCTAGATGAGTACCTGAAAATATTGAATAAAAAGGTACAGAGGGAATTTGACAGTCTGGGGTGGGAAAACCAATCCGTTGCTGAATCAAGTTTCGACCTTTGGCTGGATGGATACAAAGAAGGGATTCCCGATAAAAAAGTAAGCATTTATAACCGTGGTGCTCTGATTTCATTATGCCTAGACTTAATGCTTTTGGGTGAGGGATCTTCTTTGCAAAAGGTAATGAGTGACATGTGGCAAAGGTTTGGGAAAAATCAAATAGGTTATACTTTAAGGGAATTTGAATCTGTTGTTTCCGGGAAGTTTAGTCAACTTACAGTTATGAAAGATTTTTTCGACAAATATGTTTATGGAAAAGAGGACATTTTGGGGATACTTAAAAAACAACTTTTATCGATAGGTATCTATATTTCTGAGCGTTTTGAAAATAATGATATTTTGCATTATTGGGGAATTAGAACAGACCAAAATGGAATCATTACCCAAATCTATTCTGAGTCAAAAGCCTATTATGAGTTGATGGTAGGGGATAAAATCCTTGAAATTAATGGAAAAGAATTTTCAATTGTTCCTGCAGACCAAGAATCCGGTTTATCCTTGTTGGTTGAAAGAAATAGCCGAAAAGTGAGAATTCATATACCTTATGTAGACATCAAAGTCTATCCAATCTATGTATTGAAGGCTTTTGAATCGAACCAAAAATCTGAAACATGGTCGAAATCAATCTGTTAAAACATTAAATAATTGTGTTTTATATTGATTAAGTGCTTGTAAATCATTAAATTCATGTGTTCACCAAATCCTACCCGCACATGAATCTCACGACAAAAATTGAAGATTGGGCGGACTCCCATCATCCTAAGTGGATTGATTTTGTCCGCATTGCCTTAGGTTTATTTATTCTGTATAAGGGTATCTTATTTATTTCAAACACAGATGCGTTGATTAGCATGGCAGAAAGTATGGAAATTACCTTCTTTAACATGGCACTTGCACATTATGTAGCTTTCGCCCACCTTGCCGGAGGAATCTTGATTGCCATGGGATTGCTTACCCGGTTCGCTATCTTGGTCCAGTTACCGATATTGTTTTTTGCCGTGTTTTTTGTCAATATACAGCAGGGCTTTCTATCGGTCAGCAACAACCTTGAATTTGAAATCTCTTTGGTTGTATTTATTTTATTGATTGTGTTTTTGATATACGATTCTGGAAAATTCTCCGTGGACCACTGGATGAAGAAACATCCAAATGAATAAAAAAATATGCTTTAACGATAGATGAAGCCCATTCCCTCCGTAGGGAGCAATAGATGAAATAAAAATTGTAAAAATTTTTCAATTCCGCACCGTCTCAAACAACAAAGCCAGCTTAATCCAAAGCTGGCTTTGTAATTACGATCCATTAATCGCTAATTGATTATTCAAAAAGAGAATTGTCCAGTGTCTCATTAAATTTAACTGTCACCATGGTAGCCTCAATAGGCATTGGAAGCATGGCATTGGATATGGTCATCTTGGTAGGAATCATAATCCCGTCAACTTCTTCGTAGTCGGCATACGTAATATCGCCTGCCTGCTCCGTGGAAGTGCGAAGTTTTAACCCCGATTTGGTGCTGTAATATTCAGTCGTCTCTATTCCTTTGGATGTCACGATGCTAAGCGTATAAGCCGCTTCACCGTCAATATTTTGGACTTCCCCGGCAGTGAGTGTATAACCCAGCTTTTCATATTGAATCTCCGGGAAAACAAAAATCTGTGCGTTCACCGCATCCAATTGGTCTTCCCGCAATTCCTGTTGTTCGCCCATGGCGTAGATGTATCCTCTTCCATCTTTTACCACGGTTTTCTGAACCACATTTCCATTCATGGCTGTCTGCTGCATCAGGCGTTTATTTTCCTGATCACTTGTGGAACTGATCTCCAAGGTCATTCCCTGCAGGTTAGCTTCCATGACGATCATCATATTTTTGATTCCGTTTATTTTTTCCAATCCACCAACCGCCGTAACGTAGGCGTCAATTATCTCTTTGGGACTTTTCTCTGTTGCCATTTCGGCGGAAAATGCCCAAACATTGGATTGTATTAGGCATAAAATCACGAAACAACTTACTGCTATTCTTTTCATAGGTTTTCTGGTTTAGCACTTAACATGCCACTTTACTATTTCTGATATCTAATTTAATTCCTCAGGAGAAAGTGTAACATTCACTTCTAAGTCATCCACTTCAAAATTAAGGGGAAACGGAATCATGGGACTTTCTACAGAAAGCTGCACTGGTAAAAGGACGCCCTCAAACTCTTCATAACGAACATAACTAGTCACCCCGGTAATCGAATCCTCACTTTTAATTTTTAGGCCGGTAGCAGTACTGTAATAATTGGCGACTTCCCCACCTGTGGGGTTAGTGATGAGCACTTTATAGGCAGTTTCACCATCTATATCTTTAACACCGTCCGAACTGATGGTGTATCCCATCGTTTCATACTGGAGCTCTGGGACTATATACATGGACATCTTCAGGTATTCGAACTGCTCATCGGGCAGTGTTTGACTTTGCCCCATGCCACTGACAGTAGCTTTACCGTCCTTTAGCTGGGTTTTAGACATTTCGTTGCCCATCATTAATACACGCTGAATCATCACCTGGTTTTCAGAATCCTGAACGGTTATCATATTTAGTGTATTTCCTTGAACCTCTGCCGACATACTTATTTTTGTGGTCTTAATTTTTCCTGCCGCTTCTTCCCCGCCTATTGCAGTTAAATATGCATCAAGTACCTCTGACGCCGAGAGATTAAAGTCACCCGTATCAATTTCACGTTCGGGATCTGCCATATCGGTAAATCGGGATACTTCGCCAAATGCCCTGAGTTTGTCCTCTATCTCTTTCGCATTCCCTACAGCCGTAATGTACATGTTTTCCGGCTTGAGGTATTTTTTTGCGGCAGCATTTACCTGTTCAACTGTTACAGCATTTAACCGCTGCAGATAGGTGGCGTAGAAATCATCCGGCAATCCGTAACGCTGGGTATTGATAGCAAAGCTGGCAATAGTTGAGGGGCTCTCCAACGATCTTCCAAATGACCCACTTAAATTGGCTTTAGCGGCAACTAGCTCATCTTCCGTCACACCGTTATCGACCATTCTTTTTATCTCGTATAGAAATTCATGGATGGCACTATCTGTCGCCGTCTGGTTTACACTCGCTCTGGCAGAAAAACTAGTGACCAATTTATCCGATCCGATTGAGGAATATGCGCCATAAGTAAACCCCTTATCCTCCCGCAAATTCATAAATAGGCGCGATGAAGCACCTCCACCCAAGACGTAATTAAGCAACCTCGTGGTCAAAAAATCAGGGTGATTTATATTCATCTCCATCGGATAGGTAATGTTGACCACGGTCTGTACGGATGCAGGCCTGTCTACCAATGCCACTTTATTTTGAGAGGGAACTGCTGGCACAGGATAGATATGACTCGGCACATCTCCTTTTTCCCAAGATTCAAAATGATCTCTTACCAAAGCCTCCGCTTCTTCGGAGGAAATGTCACCGACAATTGCCAGATAGGCTATGTTTGGCTTGAAATAAGTATCATAATAATTTTTGATATCTGCCACAGTGACGGCATTTATAGTAGCTTCCGTCTCTATCTCCCCATAGGGATGATCCCTTCCATAATTGAGGGCGGATGTCAATCTGCCCGAGATCGAGTTGGGATCATCTTTACTTGCGGCAAGTCCGGAAATAGCCTGCTTTTTCAACTTATCCAATTCTTCCTCGGGAAAAATGGGATTGTAAAGCACATCCGTCATCAGCTCAAGTATTTTTTCTTGGTTTTTTTTCAATGAAGAGGCAAAAAGCGAAGTAGATGAAGCGCTTAATGAAGCTCCAATAAAATCAACTTCTTCGTCCAACTCATCTTTGGTTCGGTTGCTTGTACCTCCCATCATCATTTCGCCGAAAAGCCCAAGCATTCCAGTCTTCTCTTTTTCCAACAATGGATCTCTATCCAGCACCAAAGAGATGGCAACTCGGGGAAGTTTTCTGTTTTCTACCACAAACACCTTGAGTCCATTTTCCAAGGTAAACGACGCAGCATCGCCTAATTTAATTTCTGGAGCTGGGCCAGGTTCCGGGTAAGTGGACCGGTCTACCTGCGCCAATACAGGCTGTAGCAATAGAAATGGAATTATATATAACAGTATATTTTTCATGACTCTATGTTGTTTGGGATAGAAATTATTCAGACTCGGCCGGCTTGGGCAGGTAATACAGAACTACCCTACCGTCCAGATTGATGTAGTCCTTTGCTACCCGTTGCAGGTCTTCCTGTTTTACTTTTCGAAAATAGTCCAATTCTTCATTTACATAATTCGTCCCTCCATAAAACACCCTGGCTTCCGCCAAGTTTTGAGCGATACCTTCCATGGAGCTATTCTTACTGACCAGATCATTTTCAATGATGTTCTGAAGTTTTTGAAAATCATTTTCGGATATGCCCTCCTCCCTAACCTTTTTTAAAAGTAGGTCTATTTCCGTTTCCAATTCTCCAGGGTCTACCCCCATATTGGTAATAGCATACATTATAAAGACTCCCCCATCTTCCAAATCCAACGGTATGGCCTGAACACCCAACGCTTTCTGCTGCTTATCTACCAGCTCTTTTGTCATTAGGGAGGAATTCCCGCCCGTCAGATAGGTGGATAGCATTTCTAGCGCATAAGAATCCGGATGGTTTTTTGGTGGTAGGTTATACGCTTGAATAATTGCCGGAATCTGAATATTATCATAAATAATATCTCGGATTTCAGCCGTTTTGGCAGGTTCGATTACATCAGGGCGGAAAAAATCATCCGGTCCAGAGGGGATTTCCTCAAAATAAGCTCTCGCCCAAGCTTCAGCTTGATCATAGTCTATATCTCCCGCAATCGTTAAGGTAGCATTGTTGGGTACATAGAAGGATTTATGAAAAGCAATAAACTCCTCCAGCCGAGCAGCGTCCAAATCCTCCATCGATCCTATAGGCGTCCAGCGGTAAGGATGTTCGTTAAATGCCCGCTTCATTGTTTCGGGCAGAATAGTACCATATGGACGATTGTCATAGGACTGTCTTTTTTCCTCTTTAATCACATCCCGCTGTGTATCCACTCCAATCTGGTCGATTTTCGGGTGAAGCATACGCTCACTTTCCATATAAAGAGCGGTCTCCAAATAATTGGAGGGCACTATTTCATAGTAATAGGTAATGTCACTGGACGTAAACGCATTCAATGTCCCTCCTATTGCCTGAATTTTATTCATATATTCACCACGGCCTATGTTTTCAGTCCCTTCAAAGAGAAGATGCTCGAAAAAATGCGCAAAGCCTGTTCTGTCAGGGTTCTCGTTTTTAGAACCTACATGATACAACACGGATACTGCCACAATCGGTGTGCTGTTGTCCTGGTGCATAATCAGGTGAAGTCCATTGTCCAATGTGACCTCCCTGAAATCAATGGCATTTTGCGCCTGTGCCCAAAAACTCGTCAGGTAAATACCAATAAGCAAAGTGATGTTTCTTTTCATATGATGCATAACAATTGGTTTCAGTCTCCTAAGTTAACCTCCAGCTTCAACTAATAAAAACAATGCCAAAGCCTTTAGTCAATAAACTTATTTGCATAAGATTGTTTGAAAAAACAGGTTTAAAAATAGAAAAGAACTGACAATAAATAAACAAAAATTCTCTCCTTATCAAAACTTTTCCTTAATTGCTTTCAAATCACGTATAGCTTTTTGCGTAAGAGCCTTATGCGATTCAAGTTCGGCTACCAGGCGTTCGCTTAGACTGTCCCGTCCCTTCAGAAGCATATCGTATTCCCGTATAGACTTTTCTTCTTCAGAAATACAGGCTTCACATACTTCCCTTTCATTTTCATGATTGAGGGAAGTTTTAAAATTGGTCCAAGACCTTCGAAAAAGCCCCATAATTGTTCCTTCTTTTTCAGGTACGCCCTTTAGTAAACTAATTTCGACTTTGATTTCCTCGGCCAGTCTGAGTCTTTCCTTGGCTTGGCTGATAAAAAAATTCTTCAACACATCGTTGTCTACGTTTCTGGCAGCATCTTTATATCCTTGTATCACATCGTAATTTCGCTCAAGAATATCATTTAAATCATGTACAAGTTCTTTCTTAGTTTTCATAGAATAATCTCTTTAAAAGCCAAAGAAAACTCATAATGGCTGAAAAACAATGATTCCCAGCGGATTTACTTGAGGAATTTTCTGGAAAAAAAGGCACTCCTTCCCATCAAAAGATAAAAGATCTCCGTTGAATCAGGTCATTATAAAAACGAAAACAACCCTCCGCAAACATAGCGGAAGGCTGAATCATTTAAAACAATTGAAGAAATCTTACCTATCTCAAAAATGGAACACCTTTGATCTTCCTTCGAAATCTGTCACTACCATGTACACTTTTGCCAAGTCCATTTTCACAAACTTATAATTCTTGGCAAAACCAGCTGGCTCAGTAACATAATCGGATGATACTTTCCGGTGGGTATCCTCTTCAAAGAATACTACTTTCACACCCGGCTTTTCTATACCTACTACCTTTACCTGAACGGTTTGATTATCCAACTTGTAGGCATAAGCTAACAATTTCTTTACTACCTTTTCTTTCGTGGTGACATCAAATGATACTGATTCCACTTTACTAGCTACTTTTACGGTGTAATTTCCTACAGGTAGTTGGCTTAAATTGTACGGTACTTTTATGGGTTCTTTTGCCCTCACCAAGTTTCGATTTACCAATTTGCCGTCTTCGTCATAAATAGATACCCATACCGTCCCCACCGCTTCTTTGATGGTTAAGTTAAAGCTTTGGTCTTGGGTCTCGATTACCGTAATTTCTGCAAGTGCCTTATCGGCAGGGGGCTGGAGTATGGAAGAAAAACTGATCCCTACTGCGGCGATGAATGTCATGAGCATGTTCATAATTTTATAAGTTTTTGTTAGTCCCTTTTTGATGGTTATATGGCGAATGCTGTACCATCAATTTTTTGGACACCTATGCAAAAAGGGCTCATTGACAAAATTTAACACAGGTGATATTGAACTTTAAAGCTATTATTCCTGCGGAAACTAAAAAAGTGTAACGAAACAGTACAATCCAAAAGGCTACCTGTTTGCAAACCGGACACTTTTAGGCTAGTTTACCTGAAAATGCTTTTATTAAAGGTTGCATGACCTTGGCAAAATAAACTTAAAATTATTTTTTAACTCGTTATAAACCTGATATTTATACTTACCATGTGTCCTGTTATCGGACACTGATTGTTCTTTCTTGCGACAATCTCTACAAGGGAAACACATTGCCTGAAACAGCTAACCCCCAACAATTCCAAACAAAAAAGCCGATGAGAGATCCTCACCGGCATAAAATACTTCCATTTCTGTTTGTTAAAAGCTTACTCTAAAGTTGAGGGATACGTTTCTCCCCATCTGATGAATTCCAAACGGCCTGTAAAGAGACATGTGATCTAAGTAAAGCTTATTAAATAAGTTACTTCCGCTAATGTATGTATCTATTCGCTGTCCTGAAATTTCTACCGAACCTCCGAGATTAAGGCCCAGCAAGTAGTAGCCAGGCGTACTATCTTCAAGGAGTGCAGGCCTGTTTTGGTCAAATATCAAGGAACCGATCAGGCTCAGGTAGGGGTTTTCTATTCCTTTATAATCGTTTAGCTCCAGGGTTACTTCTTTGTTCCATCGAAATGCAGGGATATAGGGAAGGTAACTGCCATCGGACCTTCGGGTGCCGATTACCATACTGTAGGAAGTGGAGCCTGTGATCCATTTGGCAGAGGCGGGGTGAATCTCCAAAAAGGCCTCACCGCCATACAAATGTGCGTCATCCTGCTCAAAGGACCAAACAGTCAAATCTCCAATTGTCTCATCAGTTGGGGCAAAGAAGATATAGTTGTTAACCCGATTATAAAAAACCTCTCCCGACAAGGAATAATTGGGGGTTCGATACCTTACTCCCAAGTCTGCCTGGACATTTTGTTCCCTCACAAAGCTTGCATTGCCCCGTTCAAACCGAGAAGTACCTGGATGAGGGCCATTTGAATACAATTCCGCCAAATCAGGAGCTCTGAATCCGGAGGCCACATTGAATCTCCAACGCCATTTGTCACCCGGCCGAAACGTTGCACCGGCACTAGCGGTCACACCATCAAAGGTTTGTGAGAGGCTCCTTGATTCCGGCGCGCCGGGTAATATAAAGCCGTAGTCAATAAATTTCTGCCGACTGGCATCCACTTCCACTTTTCTGTAATCATACCGAAGTCCACCTTGGATGACCCACGCCGCTTTGGAGTAATTTAAAAGCCCATAGATCGAACGATCGTCTTTTTTAGCATCTGGAATCAATATTTCCTCAGCTACTTCTTGGTTTTGGTTTTGGAGATAGAATCCTTGGACACCAAAAATGGCTTCCAATTCCGGGGTGATGGATTTGAAATACTTCAGGTCGTACATTAGGTTTTGCTGATTTAGGCCCAAATCCACTTCATCAAAATCCTCTTCTACCTCCTGCCGGAAATTCCAATGGTACCCCAGAGTAACCTTGAATCGGTCTTCCCCTAAGAAAAGGTTTGTCTCAGAATTGAGAAAATGATCGCTTACATCCTGAAAAGGCAGTTGGACGGTCCGGTCATTGCGTGTCGTTACCAGTTCAGACACTATATCTTCGTCCAGAATACCTAAGTTTTGTTGTAGGTAGGTATATCTGATTTTGGTGTCACCCCACTTACGTTGCAATCCAACTCCGGCTTTAATGTTTTGGGTTTTAAATCGGGTATTTCCCACGGCCTCACCGTTGCCGTCCAAATAATCCGCATGAGACTCCGTGGCTGCACGCATGGACCAAGAAACTCCCCGCTGGGATGTCCCCTTTGCTCCAGCTTCGACTCTTCCTCCTAATGAATTGGAGTATCCCCGAAGATTGACATCTCCGACAATTTCGCCGATAGCGGCATCCTTTTCCTCGATCAAATTGACCACCCCGGCCATAGCTCCTGAGCCATAAATGATGGATGCTGGTCCTTTGATCATTTCAACGCTACCTATTCCGGTTTCTGTCATTCCAAGGCCGTGGTCTGCTCCCCATTGCTGATTTTCGAAACGTGCTCCCTGATACACTGACAATACCCTACTGAAGGAAAGTCCCCGAATTACAGGTTTACTAATTCCTGGACCCAGAGAAATTTCACTAACACCCGGTGTTCTAGCCAATGCGGACATCAAACTGGGAGAGGGTGCTTTAAGTATGTCGGTCTTATTGATTTTTTCAATCGCTATCGGTGAGCTCTCCCTACTCATTACATAGGCTCCTGAAATAACCACTTCGTCGACAGTTGTTGTGGTCTGTTCCATGACTACATTTAATCTACTTGAGACACTAGGGTTTACTTTCGAAATAACGGCACTGTAGCCTACAAATGAGAATTGAATGGTGATTGGACGGGAAGGGAGCATCGCAAGGGAAAAATACCCATCCATGTCACTGACTGTACCCCTGTTTAACTCTGGAATAAATATGGAGACACCAGGAATCGATTGCTTGGTTTCCTTGTCTGTGATTCTCCCCGATAGGGATATGTCCTCATCTTGGCCCTGTACCAACTGGCAAAGTAGGACCATTACGAGAGTAATGTATCGTTTCATACGAATTTCCGAATGATGGTAAGAAAGTTTTTAAAGAGTGACCTGAAGAGTGTTCAGGCATGTTTCGCTCGGTACGGAGAAAGTACTTTTCCCCTTTAGTCCGAGCTTGAACTATCCAAAAAAATGTGGAGGCCCACGTAAAGAGAGAACTTGGTTACAAGTAAGACTCGGACTATCGATTAAATATCCTACATTGGATACGGCATATGAAACACAAAATTTCTCTAAAGAGTCTACCCTATCGGGTAGGAAAAATTGGGCATGTGTAATGAGATCCAAGAGGATCAATTCATTCTCAGAGTGATCGCGTTGCTGTTCCTCCTCTTCAGAAAGAAAGGGGTGGGCATGGCGAATCGTCTCTCCTGTATCTAGGTCATGCTCATGGTAGAAAAATATATTATTTGCCAACATGAGCACAATCAACCCTAAAAAGGCTTGACTCACTGTTGGCAATATTTTTCTTAAAAGACGCATGACTTCAAAATATGGTCAAGAGCAATAACAATTCTGGCAAACAAAGCTAGGAAATTTTCTGTGGTGTTCAAAATCCGATTTTTTAAGCATCTGTATGATGTGGTGGGTGGAGGAAATAGGTTACTTTTGCGGACGCAGATATGACAAATATTTTACTCATTATCATTTGTATCCTAATCGGGGTATTGCTCAGGAGAATAAAAGATTTTCCGGAAAATGCGCCCCGAACGCTAAATGCCTATCTCATTTATGTGGTATTACCGGCTATTTCATTGTTGCATATTTCGAGGGTTGAACTCAGTCTGGCCATCCTGTTACCCATACTGGTCGCTTGGATCATTTTCCCCCTGACTTGGCTACTCTTTGGGACTATTGGGAAAAAATTCAACTGGAAAAGAAATACCATAGGGTGCCTCATTATTTGTGGCGGGTTGTCCAATACAGGATTTGTCGGCTACCCGATTATAGAAGCAATATACGGTGCTGAGGGGCTCAAAATAGCCGTATTAGTAGATCAACCGGGATCTTTTATCGTAGTAAGCAGTTTGGCAATCATCGTGGCATCTATTTACGGTTCTGAAAAAATGAGAAAAAGGGATATTTCTAAAAAAGTCCTGTTTTTTCCGCCATTTCTATTTTTCCTGGTAGCCGCATCGCTGAATGTAATGCGGGTAGAAATTTCCGGATCATTTGAATCCATATTGGAAAGCTTCGCAGCCACCCTCACCCCTATTGCATTGATTGCTGTAGGCATGCAGCTTCAAATAAATCTTAAAGACATCAAGGACCACTACTTGTGGTACGGGCTGGGTTACAAACTCCTTTTGGCACCCTTGGTGATTTTCTTGCTTTACGGTCTTCTGTTGGATAAAAGCGGCGATCAAGGTTTAATTTACAAAGTAAGTGTCATGGAGGCCGGCATGGCCCCCATGATCACTTCTTCTATTATTGCTTCCAACTACGATCTCCGTCCGAAGATGGCCTCCCTGTTGGTGGGTCTGGGAATACCCCTGTCATTTCTAACCCTCGCAATATGGTACTATTTTGTAGAATACCTATAAATGTCAGGGTTTGGGATCTTGCTGGGGTTGTGGCCGTGGTCGGGTGAGATTTCTAAGCACATTTTTCACTTCATCTTTAGCTTTATTAGTTGTCTCTTCTATCACACGTTCGGCTTCATTCCGAACACTGTCCTTTGCTACTTCTGCTTTTTGCTTAATTTCTAGACGAAGGCTATCCTCCCTAGCTTTAAATTGGGCGGTGAGATCTTCCTGAACATTGGCTGTCGCAGAACTGGCCCGTGACCGAAGAAAGCCAGTTACGTACGAATCCAGGTTATCTCCTGATGCCAGACCAATACTTGGGCTTCCGTATGTTCCTCCAATATTAAATGCCAGTGGAATTGACGTACCACTTAGGTCTGACCCTGTCAACCCAGCTATAAGGTTATTGACTTGGGAACCGAATTTTTCGACTGGCACCTGCATGGATACCAAGTAATTGATAGAACCGTCGAAACCAGTGCTTCCCTGTACCTGTGCTTGGTAGTCCCACAATCTTAAATCAAAGGGAGGGATTTTTAACATTCCGTCCTCAATGACAGCCTGGATATTAAACGGTCTGAGATTTAGGGTAGCGGTATCGTTTAGCTTGGTGATGCTGGTTATGCCTCGAATCAATTGACTGTCTCTAATTGCGGTTTCAGCAAGTTTTAAAAGTCCTTTCCCGTCCAAAGAGGAAAGCACCGGCATCATATCCTGCCCCAATACTCCCGACAACACGAAGTTGGTTGAGAAATTTCCGGTAATATGTTCTGCAATCGGCGCAAAGGTTTTGACAGTGTTGAAGGACTTGAATGCTTCCTGTATACTTAGCGAGGCAACGTCAAAGGTAAAGTCAAACAAGGGGTTTTTAATATCTTGGCTATTATACGTTCCCGTGAACCCCAATTGACCGCCTAGAGTTTGCGTCCCAAAATTTCTAAAGGACAAAATTCCGTCATTCAAGGTCATTGTACCTTTGGAATTGTTAAGAACAAGGTTATCATATAGTATTTCTGTTGCTTCTACGTCCATTGTGAAATCCACATTTCTGGGTAGCTCGATGACCTGCATGGCTTCTCCTGAACCATTGGAATCACTCGCAGTCATCCATTCATTCACATTAAATTTGCTGGATTTTATGGCTAAGTTGCCACGAAGTACTCCTCCAGAGTCGGCTAGCAGGTAGTTCATATAATTGGACAAGCTGCCCGTAGCAGTCACGGGACTTTCCCCTAGCCTGGCATCAAACGTAGTCAATCTAATCTCGTTTGGTGAGAAATCCGCAGCTGCCTTGTGGATGCGGATTCCTTGCGGCACATCCAAATCGGCATAGTAAAAATCCGCTACCTGCATGTCTCCGCTGGCGGTTAAACGATCGTATCTTCCCGCTTCTACATCTGCATAGCTGCCTTTGGAATCTATATCCGCTTTGATTTTCCCTTCCATAATCACATCATCCATGGGAAAGATGGCAATTAGCTTACCCAAATCCAGCCCGCCATGCACAGAAAAATCCCAATTCAGCTTATCCAAATCTTGGATTTTTAGGTTGCCTGAAATTGGTTCCCCTTCCAGCTCAAATCCAAACCCAGAAATATCAACCAGAAAATCATTCATTCTTCCCGATGGATTGGTAATGACAGAATTCACGGTTAGCCTTTCTATTGGAGCCGGATACTCTGCACTTTTCACAAAGCCGTTAGCCAAGTTGATCTTCGCATCGATAGCGGGAATAACGCGGGCTAAGCTGTCGTATCTTCCTTTTGCTTTTGCATCAATGGCAAGATTCCCCCGCAATTCCATGCCTTCCACGGGAAAAATTGAGGTCAGTTCGGCCAAATCTAGTTGGCCGATAAGTTGGCCATCCATTTCATAACTAATCAAGTCCTTTAGGTAAAATCTTCCGGATACCGGTTGATCTCCAAAATGCAGATTAAATGCGGATAAGTTTATTTCTGTCAAATCAAGGTTTCCGCTGGGATTATCCACTACCAAGTCAATATTTACACCTTGTACAGGCCGTGGTAAATCAGGGTATTGAAACATACCATCAGTCACCTGAAGTCCAAGCTGAAAAGCGGGAAAGGTTTCCTCCGAATACATCCCTTTGACAAAACCTTTGAAATCCATCTCCCCGGAAGTTTTTAGTCCATCAAAGGAAGAGGTATACATGCCGGGCACTAAGGACAAGATGCTCTTAAATGAATTATCATCCCCAAAGAATGTCAGATCCAAAGCAATCCCTTCCTCAGGAAGACCAATTGATCCATCCAGACCAAATGCGAAATCATTTACGGTTGCCTTTGCGTGCATCAGGCCAAAGATCATATTTTCCAAATCCACTTTTATATCAGTGTCGATGGAAATTTTCTTTTGCGAAAGGTAATTAACGTCCTCGTAATCCACTCGAACCAAATCACCCCCACCGGAAACCGAAAGGTCATACACATCCAAGGTAAAATCACCGTTTCCTTGCAGATCCATACCTCCCAGTGCCATAAAAAATCCCATTTCACGGTCATCATAAATAAATCCAAGGTTTTTAACCTCTATCTGTTTGATTCCAATTTGAAATTCAGAGGGCTCATCCGCAGTGACGTCTTCTTCCTCTGACGGATACATAATGTCATAATTTGCCGATCCGTCGGCTAAAACTTTAACGAATATGGTACCGTCCTCCAAGTGAATCCCGGTAAGTTCGGGATTATCTGCAAAGAGTACTGAAAACAAATTCAAATCCACCTGGAACTTGCCCGCCTGCACCAACGTGTCCCGTTCAAAAGGGGGATTACCGACAATGCCAAAATCTCCGATGGTGGCAGAAATATTGGGAAATCGCCGAAATACACTCAAACTTACTTGATCGTAATCATAGAAAACCTGGGCATTGACAGAGGCGGCAATTTCCTTGTCCACTTTGGCCAGAATCTTATCCTTAAAGAGCAACGGGACGGTTATTAATGCCACTATTATTAGAGCAAAGATTGCGAAAAGAATATAAATTGCTTTTTTCATGTAAGATTATGTTTGTATTGCAATGAATAATTGACCTATAAAAATGAATATGGGTTACCATTTATTTCATACGTAATTCCAACGCAAAAGATAACTGTATAGGATCAAAAATAATGCCCAATCCATGATAGCGACAGTTAGGCAGATTTAGCCTAAAAAAACCCTTCAAAAACCGATATTGGCACAATCAACGCAAATCGGATACTTTTGGAAAAATATTGTTTTTAGTAGGTGGGTTGGGTTACTTCCAAACAGCATAAAAAATAAAACGCTTATATGTGGCGATCCATTGGCAGCGAAATATATTCCTAGCCGTAATTTAAAATGACATGTATACTATACCAGTTAAC
>DATHWC010000344.1:0-21582 GCA_035460985.1 Lunatimonas sp. | reverse complement strand
TCACCAACTTGCCGCGGGGACATTTCAGGAACCTAAGGAAGGACTTCCCGTTACGCCTGATACGGAGGACGTTTGGCAAACGCTTAAAGCGGATGAAACCGGCAAGTTCAGAGGTCGGGTAAGGGCTGGATACTTATACCTTACTTATGAGTCTGACAAAAAACAATCTGCCCTCTTAAAGGTAAGCGGAAGCAGCATGCTGTATTTCAATGGCGAACCTAGAGCCGGTGATATCTACGGTGACGGTTGGCTTTATTTACCCGTTTCATTGGAGAAAGGCACTAATAAAATACTGGCCCGGTTTACCGGACTATGGTCTGGCGTTTCCGCAGAGTTGCATTTGGACCAAAAACCCGTATTGCTTAAAATTGAAGATGCCACCTTACCTGACATCGTTTTGGGACAGGACAATGAGGGGCTGATGGGCGCAGTGGTGGTTGTGAATTCCACCACCAAACCCATCACCAATGCAAAAATGGAAGTTAGGCTGAGTGGCAGCTCCACCCTTACAGATCTACCCACCATACCTGCCATGACCATTAGAAAGGTGGGATTCCGCATAAATGCTAAAGACATATCAGAGAAAGGAGAATATACGGCAACGCTTAATCTACAGGTTGGAAATAAAGCTGCCGATAGCCATGAAATCACACTCTTTGGCAGGGAAAACACGGAGCATTACAAGCAAACCTTTATCAGTGAGATTGACGGCAGCGTGCAGTATTATGGTGTAGCTCCTCAAATAGGTGGGGGAACACCTGGATCATCATTGTTTCTATCGGTGCATGGAGCAGGGGTAGAAGCCATAGGACAGGCCCGGGCCTATAAACCCAAAGACTGGGGCACACTTGTAGCTCCTACTAATAGACGTCCCAGGGGATTTAATTGGGAAGACTGGGGACGACTGGATGCCATGGAGGTGTTGGAAATTGCCAAGCAAAAATTCAAACCGGATCCAGCCCGTATTTACCTGACGGGCCACTCCATGGGAGGGCACGGCACTTGGTATTTGGGAGCAACTTTTGCCGGACAATGGGCAGCTATTGCACCTTGTGCGGGATATCCCACACTTATGGGATATGGATCTGCGGACGGTAAAATTCCGGAAGATTCGGATAATGAAGTTGAAAAAACCCTACTCCGTGCCAGCAATCCAAGCAACGCCATCCAACTGGCCAAAAACTACAAAGCCGCTGGAGTATATATCCACCACGGAGATAGCGACCGGGTGGTATCCGTGGACTATGCCCGTCAAATGCGGGGCATTTTGGCTGAATTTCATCCTGACTTTAGCTACTATGAATATCCCGGAGGCAGCCATTGGTTTGGGGATGAAAGTGTAGACTGGGCTCCATTGTTTGATTATTTTAAATGGCATACCTTACTGGATGAAAAATCCACACACACCATAGACTTTTCCACGGCCAATACAGCCGTTTCCTCCTCCAATAAGTGGATTCACATTTTACAGCAGGAAAAACCGCTTGAATATAGCCGCATACATATCAAGCGGGATTTGGGAACGAAGCAATTGAACGGTACTACCGAGAACATTTCGATACTTGGCATCCAAACACGGGATTTCCAGCTTGGAGATACCTTATCGTTGGAAGTGGATGGGCAAACGCTAAGCTGGAGAAAGGATGCTACCGAAATGATCTATCTCCACCGCCAAGGCAACAATTGGGCATTAGGAAGCAAACCGGACAATTCGCACAAAGGTGCGTTACGAAATGGCACCTTTAAGGAGCCCTTTAATAATCGGATGGTATTTGTCTATGGCACCTCTGGAAATAAAGCCGAAAACGAATGGGCATACAACAAAGCCCGTTTTGATGCGGAAATGTGGTATTACCGGGGAAATGGGGCCGTTGATATGGTTTCGGACAGGGAGTTTGATTTGGGAAAATACGCTGACCGTGGAATTATTATCTATGGCAACGCCGACACCAACCGGGCTTGGAAGCCCCTGCTCGACCATAGCCCCATTCAAGTAACACGCAGTGCAGTCACAATGGGAAGCGAAGTGATAAGTCAGGATGATTTGGGGGCCTATTTTATGGTACCCCGAAAAGACAATGATACCCATTCCATTGCCGTTGTCAGCGGTACAGGGCTGAAGGGACTGCATACAGCAAATGCCAACCAGTATTTTGCAGGCGGGAGCGGCTTTCCCGACTATGTAATCTTTACTGCTGATCTTCCGATAAAAGGGGTTGATGCAATTAAGGCTACCGGGTTCTATCAAAATGACTGGAGTTTGCCTTCTGAGAAGTAAAACTGTATCAAAGCAGTATTTTACCGCCCTCCTCGACTAGATACGATTGCGGGCCGTATATCATAAAGCTTTTACCATCTGAAAATTGCAAATCGAATTTTCTTAGGTTTTCATATTGGGGAACTGAAATTTTCTTTGCCAAACCTTCATTTAGATCAACACGCATAAGCTCAGTAGATTTCTTCTCAAAGTTTCGAACAAATCCCAAATATTGGTTTTCTTCATTGGGATGGACCGTTGAAACCACAAAAGAATCCCCATCCTGAATCCCATCCTCACCCTTGCCAAAATTCTTAAAATCCAGTTCATGCAGTTTCTTACCACTTAAGTCAAAAATGCCAGGATTTGGAAAACTGAGTATCATCAAATGGTCGTTGTCCAAGAGGAAAAAAGACCGGAAAAACTCGCCTATTCCATTTGGCCCTTCCTTCTCAAAGGGGTATTTCCTGACCAGTTTCAATTCATCCAGATCAATCTGTTCAAACGAATGATCATGCTGATTGAAGTTGTACAGGTATTTTTGATCAGGAGTAAGGTCAGATTGGTATAGCCGCCCCGACACAAATAATATTTCATCACCGGGATCTATCATGACAGTATCCAAAGAATAATCCAACGAAGTGCTGCCGCCGATACTCTCCAGCCTGTCTCCACTGCCGCAAGCAAGCAGAACTGTAGCAAGTAGAGTGTAACTATATTTCATCTGTTTATAATGTTCTTTTTATGGTCAGATGGAATCTCGCCATGATAATCATCCCACTGTGTGACATTCTCGTCATGCTCGATTTCATCATACCATACAATTTTTAAACTATAAAGTTAAAAATTAAAACACGGAAACCTATTAAAATTTTAATTTAAAAAAATCACCCGGACCGTGCGTTGCTTCACCTATCCCAACAATCCGAACATCCTGAAAAAATTCTTTCATTGCAATCAAATCATCCAAGTCGCTTTCCGCTTCTACTGATTGGATAGAAACAACATTATTCTCCAGCCATTCAAGTATCTTCTGCTCTGAAAAAAGAGGGAAAACAACAACAAAATAAACACACCAAGTAATAAGGATTCTCTTCATTACATGTATTTTGAATTCGATGACCGAAAGATCAGCCATCAACCTCTCATTCAAAAAATAATTCAGTTAATTTAGGTTAACCAGAACTGTAATTAACACTGTTTAATATTTCCTTATCTTCCATCTTACCTCGATATGCTCATCAAGTTCATTCGGTCGATATAAAAATAATTTCATCAAGACTTCAAACGAAATTAGAGATAATAGGGTATAGTGGATATGGTGATTCTGGAACCTTTAGGACCCGTGAAACACCGTTCCACCAGTCCCAAGTGTACCAAAGAATAGGGTTATTTTTTCTTCTTATTCCTCTCGCCAATTCTCGCCTTTGTCATTCTTTCTCTTAAGCCTCCTTCTTTTATAAAAGCGATTTCCAATTGATTTATTTGCTGTTTCAGCAAATAGGTACAAATTTTAATCAAGGTTATCATGGTATTGGCACAGATCTCTGGGCTTTCGTGCTCAATGGCCTTTACAAAAGTTTCATAGGTGGGTTTGGGAGAGCTTTTGTTGAGCTCTCGCAGCCGTGCGACGAGCCGATGGTCTTTTTCCCAACGAGGGAGTTTCTGCGTGCGCAAAAAATCTTCGTAATCTATTTGCAGCTCCTCCAAGCTGGCACGGGCTACATTGGTCAATTTGATTTCGGTTTCTTTAGAGGTTGCCGATGCCATACTGGCTTCGGCGATATTTTGCTTGCCACTACGGGCTGCTTGGACCATTTGCCCTACTGTACGGGCATATTTATGAAAAAAACGTTTAGTGAAGTATACGGTGCCGTCATAGATGATTTCTGCTTTCTGATAACTGAACAGATTGCGGTAACCTCCATGGAAGGGGATAAAGCCTTTCGTATTATCATCCTGGCCACTCATTTTAGTTTACTGATTATGCGCTTATCAAATTCACCATTTTCAAAATCTCCGTATTGATTGAGTTAAATTTAAGAAATTCCACTTAATTATCTTATTCAAAATCCGATTATCCGATTAATCGGAATCAAAGATTCGCGTTTTAAAGAATCAAGCCATAGTTGAAGCTATACTACATTGGTTCCAGAAAGTCGGATTGAATTCATCCATAATTTAATGCAAAACAATATGGCCATATATGTTTTGACTGCCCAATGAAAAAAAACCTTATTTCCTATCTGAGCCATTCTTTAGATCGTTCTTCTACCTCTTTTTGAGTTAATATTTCCCCCTTCTCGACCTGTTCTTCAGACTCATCAATATCAGCCTATAAAGACAGTTGTTCATATACGTCTTCCAAGGTCGAATCCTCAGTCAGCCTGTCGGCTATTTGATTTAGATACGCTTTTAGTTTTACCTCTTTCATACTCGAATATAACAACTCTTTTGTCAAAAGTGTCCCTACGGTGGTTAACGTTGCGAATTTTTTGTTTGATAAAAAGTCCTGAAGCAAGCCATTACAAATGGCATGGAAAGGATTGACAACTCAATGGAGGTAAAGGATAAATGGGTGTAGTGGATACTACTCCGAGTCGGAGAGTCACTTTTTTTTTATAATATGGCTGCTTATTATGCCAATTTAAAAAGTCATCAAAATTTGAAAATATCGGCGTGGAGTGTAGTTCCCGGCCAACGTTGCTGTGAACAACATCAATCTCACCTTCCGATAGACAAATCAGATACTCGCCCTCTGGGAGCAACATTATTATCCAGCAATTTCTGAAAACGAAATTATTAATTATATTGCATTAAGTGAACCATTTTTATTTCATAAGATGTCAGATTCATCTTCAATAAATCGAAATACGCCAATGACAATCCGACGATTCCTTTCTCCGACAGTGCGTCTAAAGCATTGTTGGCCTATTGGAGTGCTTTTTATTTTCTTAACCGCGGGCTGTAAGCAGGAAACTAAATCTAAATCCGGTTTGGAAATTATTTCTGTGGATCTTTCCCAGTCCAGAAGCGGGAAGTTGTCGGAGTTTTTCGAACCCGATATTGAATACATCTGGCTGGAGGATGATACGGAGGAGGCTCATCTTTATGTTGGTTTACATCAAATACATTTTTATCAAAACAGGATTTATACGCTGGATATTTATGGATGTAAGTGTATTCAAATTTTCGATAAATCTGGAAAGTATTTGTCAAGGATAATGGCTTATGGAGAAGGGCCGGGTCAATACTTAGACTTTGATGCCGCCTCCTTTGTAGACGGGGAGCTAGTTCTACTCGGAGTATTTCCCCGAAAAATAATGTGGTTTGATTTGGATGGTGAATTCTTGCGAGAACTTTTCTTCCAAGACAGGATTGGACCGGGCGTATTTTCAGAATTTGACCAAAGATTTTACCTCTATACAGCCACCCGGGATCCGGGGGACTACTTTGTCAAAAGCTTCAATAAATCATTTCAGGATACCATTAGGAGTTTCCCCTACGATCCTGAAAAGCTATATGGGGAACATTCCGGAAGGAATTTTTTTCAGAAAAGTCATAAAAACCTCTACTATGGAATGACGTATTTGGATACGATCTATCAGATTGACAACGGGAATTTTATACCAAAACTCGTATTTGACTTTGGAAAATATGCGCAAGATCTGGAAGAATTGAGCAGACTAGAGCACCCAATTGACAGAGTGAACTTTCTCAACAACTCCGCAAAGCTTTATTTTACAGGTCAATACCTCATTTCAGATAAAAAGCTTTATACCGCTGTGGTTTACGAAAAAAACTTCTATAACGTATTTTTTGATCGGGTAAAGCAGGAAACCCATATACTAAAAGACAGAATCCTAGACGATATTGACGGAGGATTCGATCCTTCTATGATCAACTATAGTTTCGAGCCTGGAAAGGTGGGGCTAAAAGTTCCCGGCAGGGATTTATATAAAACACTTATGGAGAAAAAAGAAAGCATGAGCCAGTCTGACTATGAAAAATGGATTACTATCAATGGTAGAAAATTTTCGGAAATATCTACTGCAGCACAGGAGTCAGAAAACCCGGTGCTGATTGTTTATGGGTTAAAATAGCACAATCCGAAAGCTAAACCGTAGGAATCAATCAGGCTGCGTTTTTAAGATGTATAAAGGATAGATTATTACTAGACAGCTACCCCTCAAATCTTTTAGGTACAGATTGGTTCTGCAATGTGGATGGCTAGACGATTGTATGAATGCCATATAATGGAATGTTTATTAACCAGTCTTCTTCCCTGTAGTCCGATAAGTAGGTGCTAATATTGGTGACCGTTTTATATTTTTCCACAAATACTTTCAAACTCTTGGCTTTCAAAATTCACATAGGCAACTTGCCCGTAAAGTTCTTTGCCAAAGGCTTTCATCAACCACGTTTTGCCGACCTGCCGAGCTCCTCGTATGACTAAGGGTTTTCTTTTGGGGGAATTTTTCCAAGTGATTAGGGATTGGAATAGTTTTCTTCTCATGGCTAAGTGATTAAAAATCTAATTTACACTTTTTCAAAGGAAACATTGTGCCGCCACACATCTTCTTAAACTAACCTCCCATCTTCTTTGTCCGATTACGCATTACATTAAGTTACGGGAGATTTCGAAAAGAATAAATAACGGGCCAATAGTCTGAACAGCTAATTTTCATCTGCCCCAACAAATTCCCTAAAGTTCTCCTTAGTAACGACCTCAATAGTTGCGTTATACGTGTTTAGAAAAATAGAAGGGATTTTTACTTTGGCTTTCAGATTCCATTTGAATTCAAAGGCTGTAATCTTTCCGTCCGACTCTTCCACATAGTCTATTTCCTGTTGGTGCCTAGTCCGCCAAAAATAAGTGTTGCAGTACTTTTTGTAATAATGGTTTCGCTTTAGCCTCTCAGAAATTAGGAAATTTTCCCATAGAATTCCTATATCATTTCGCAATCCAACTGGATTAAAATTTTGTATGATTGCGTTGCGTATGCCATTGTCGTAGAAATAAATCTTCCGGTTCGTTTTGATCTCGTTGCGCAGGTTACGGCTAAATGAAGTAATCGGAAAAACAATATAGGACAGTTCCAGTAAATGGATATAGCTTGAAACGGTGTTCTTGTCCACCCCTGTTAGCTGAGCCACTTCGTTGTAGCTAACTTCGCTACCTACCTGAAAGGCCAACGCCTGCAATATTTTTTCCAGCACTTCAGGCTTCTTGATATTGCCCAAAGAGAGAATATCTTTAAACAGATAACTTTGAGTAATCTCATTTAGGATTTCCCTTTCCTCCCCTCTGTTATTAAGGACATCCGGATAATATCCGTATATCAAACGATTTTCCAAATCTCTCAGGGCATCTAAATATCCGACCGATTTCTCATATTCCCCGTAGGAAATTGGATACAGAAAATATTCGAATTTTCGTCCAGTAAGTGGTTCATTGGTGTAATTCCGAAGCTCAAAAGCCGATGAACCGCTCACAATCAACTGAACGTTTTTGAATTGGTCGTGGATGATTTTAGCGGTAATTCCAATATTTTCTATCCGTTGTGCCTCATCCATAAAGACGATCCTTGAGTCTCCTAGAATGGTTTCAATCTCTTTTGTATTCGGATTGGTCAGCCTCTGCCTTACTAAAGGATCATCACCATCCAAAAAAAGAAATTCCCTGCCCTGTAAAACAGCCCGGATAAGCGTGGTTTTCCCGACCTGTCTTGCGCCGATCAATAGGATAGTTTTATTATTGAACAGCTTTTCTGTTATCTGACCTTTGAGGGTTCTCTCAATCATAGAAATTTATGTATTCACCAAATTTACGGTTTTTTGGTGAATTAATTCACTAAAAATACAGCTTTTTGGTGAATATAGGAATTAGCTAATCGAATTATTTGACTTCATCACCTTTTATCAAACACCTCCTCGATGTCGAAACCTGTATTGCTTCAACCATAATAACACCGGGCGAAAACCGTCGCCTTCGATAACTCGTCGACCAATCTACCTATCAACCAAAATCATAAATCTATTTTAAGTCTCACAAAGCCCAGTTCATCTTCCATATTCTCAAAAATCCAGATGGCTCCGTCCTTTACAAAGTAGGTTTGGGGAATAGTGGTTAATTGAGGCACGATGGACTCCGTTATCATCTCCAGGTTTTTGTCAAACACTGTCAGGTAAACCCGAACGTTTTTAGCAGACAGGGAAAACCAACCATCCTCTTCAACCGTTTCGACGTCTGCCTGGTAGGAAAACCGGTAATATCGGGTATTGACTTTGTCCCAAATTAACCGCTCAAAATTAATCTCCGCCATTCCGGTTGCCCTTATTCGCTCCATCGCCTCATCACTTTCTACCTGCTTGGGATAGTAAGGAGTTTTTTGGTTGGGCGTTAATCGACTTTCATAGGTTTTCAACAGCAAACTATCTTTCTCAGGAAGGTATACGTACAATCCATTGAATACACTATTGCTGATTACGATGCTTCCTCCTCCCGTCTGAAGTAAAGGTTTAGAAAGTAATTTAAAGATTAAATATAAAATTTCCTTATAAATAGGAATTTTGAGTTCCCCGCTGTTCCCCCTGCTCGGCATTTGCAATGCCGAACCCAGATAAACAGGGTTCGCAACCCTGCTGTCGTATAACCCAGTTGTTAAAGTCATCAATCATAATTTCTCAACACTTCAAAAATAATTGTGATCAGTTTCCCAGATCTTAAATCTAAAATCACAAATCTAAAATTAGAAACTCGAATGAAGATTGGTCCCCTGTTCCATTACTTTTCCTTTTTAATAACCTGGCAGAATTCCTTCAAAGAATAATTTCCCACCCCATCTTTCAGCGGATAGCCTTCTTTAACCCGGGAAATAACTGCCCCCTTTGCTGCCTTCGTATCTTCCATGCTTATCAGAAATCCCTTACTGATTTTGGGTGAAAGGGTATTTTTGATTTCGATGGCCCATTCCACTTTTCCGGATTTTACCAATAGCAAATCACATTCCGCTCCCTGATGGGTTCGGTAGAAGTAATATTGGTAATCCAGCCCAAGCACATTGATTACCTGCTCTATGACAAATGTTTCCCATGAAGCTCCAATTAATAATTGATTGATCAACTCATCATATGATTTTACGCCTACCAACGTATGCAGCAGTCCTGTGTCCCGGATATATACCTTGGGGGATTTGACCAGGCGCTTTTTAACATTTCGGTGATAGGGCTGAAGGATTCGGACCATAAATGAGCCTTCCAAGAATTCAAGGTAACGCGTTACTGTAGGCCGGGTAATCCCAAGTGCCCTGGCAAAATTATCTCCGTTCCACAAACTCCCCTGTACATGGGCCAGCATGATCCAAAATCGTTCAACCAACTTTGGATCCGTATTCAGCCCCAATAGGCCAAGGTCTCTTTCTATATATGTCTTGATGAAATTTTCCCGCCACAGATTACTGATTCGCTCGGTGGAAGCAAGGAATGAAAGCGGATATCCACCCCTCATCCATAGACGCTCCATTTCTTCCGCCAATATTTCTTCAAGCGCAAAAGGGGTAAGTTCGATATATCCAATTCTTCCCGCCAGAGAGTCGGCACTACTTCGGATAAGGTCAGGTGATGCTGACCCCATAAGTATAAACCTTCCCGGCCTTCTATCTTCATCGATCGAGCTGCGAAGTTCCGCAAACAGCTCTGGCATTAACTGAATTTCATCGAGAATAATTGTTTTATCCTGATGATTGGTTAAAAACAATTCCACATCACTGAGTTTGGCCCTGTCGCTTGCTTTCTCAAGATCCAAGTATATTTTATTATTTGCCCATGAAAGATTTTTGACCAGCGTTGTCTTACCCACCTGCCGCGGACCAACAATTCCGACTGCTGGGAATATTTCCATATATTCCTCAAAAAGCGCCTGTATATACCTTTCCTTAAGCATGAATTCATTCGATTTCCTTACAAATTTAAATTATATAATGGATATCGGAAAATATTTACCATGAAAAACGAAAATACGATTTTCGTTTTTCATGGTAAATAATTCTAAATTTTCTTTTTGGTTATTAAAAACACCAACTTAAGGCCATCTCAGATAAGTTTACGAGTTACACTTTACTTTTCCGACACTCTTTAGACATCGTCTTCGATAAAACTAGAAACAAAATTCGCAAGCAACCAAAAGCACATTTTTCCAATCAACACATTACAAAAGATATACTTATAAAGCATTTTTCAATAAAGAGACTTCAAAACAAAATTCTAAACATGAAAACAATAAAAAGCATCATCTTCGCCAGTTTTTGGCTATTTATTTTATCCGCATGCAATGAAGATGAGAACCCTAATTTACAAAATAGGCTTGTCGCCAATGCCGGCTCAGATAGGGAGATTCCGGTGAACGCCATTGTGCAGTTAGACGGATCCGGTTCAAGCGACGGAAATCAACTTCCTTTTACCTACCATTGGACATTAAAAACCAAACCAGCTAATAGTGAAGTAACACTAGCAGGCCATATGCAAGACAAAGCCAGTTTTACCCCTGACCGAGTGGGTATTTATGAAGTAGAACTGAAGGTCGCCAATCAAACGGGTGAAAAGTCGGCTATTGTAAAACTAACCGCTGTGAACAACGTGCCCAGTACCAATGTGATCAACCAAGATATCACCCAAGACCGCATTTTGGAAGATATCAATGAAGATCCCACTGTCCCCGATTATATAGTCACTGCCGACATTCGGGTTAGGGCCAAGCTTACCATAAAGCCTGGAGTGGTAATCGCATTTGAAGATAAAAAGGGAATGACGATCAATCAATCAGGTGCCTTGGTGGCCAAAGGTACCTCAGAAGAGAAAATTGTCTTTACCGGTAAGGAAGCTACAAAAGGATACTGGTCTGGTATTGTATTCACCAATAACAATCCCTTGAATGAACTCCTGCACACGGAGGTAAATTATGCAGGAGGGCTCCCAATTTATCCTATGCCACATGCTACGGCAATAGGTGTAACTGAAACGGGCTTTCTCAAGCTAAACCATACCGCCATTCAGCATTCATCGAGCAATGGACTTTGGGTTCGCAACTCGGGTAGTATCCATTTTATGAACAATGTTTTCAGAAATAACGAAAACATCAATATCACGATCCCGCTAAAGGAAGCACATAAGCTGGATGCAGAAACTGTCATTGAAGCTAAAAATGAGACAGTCAATTTTGTGGAGTTGGAAGGCAGTGATTTGGAAAGTAACACTGAGATTGAATGGAGAAAACTTCAAAACAATGTATCCTATAAAGTAAAGGAAAATTTAGTCATCCATTCCCCTTTAAAAATAGAAAAGGGTGTAAAAATAGGTGTAGGCCCAGATAAGTATATCAGGATTTTGGAAGCGGGATCCCTTGTCGCAAAGGGCAGCAGTGATGAGCCAATTGTTTTTGATGTTTTTCCTGAGGGCAATCAAAAGTGGAGAGGATTAATCGTTAGTTCCGGCAATGATGTCAACCGACTTGAATGGGTAGAGATCAAAAATGCAGGCAACGGTCAGGCGGGTTCAGGGATGGAGCATAGTGCCGCAATAGGCATAACTAACGTATGGGGAAACAGAATCCACCTCAAGGAAGTAAAGATTCAGCATAGTGATGGCTATGGCATCTATGTAAACCAACGAGGAATGTTGGGGGAATTTGATCAGGTGACTTTTTCGGGAATAAAAAACCATGTCATGGCACTCCCAATCAGCAGTGTCAGAAATATACAAGAGTACCAGATCACAACTTCCAATAACCTCAAAAACTCCATAGAGGTATTGGAGGGAATCATGAATTTTCCGGGTGAAACGGTTTGGACACAACTTGCCGGAGGCATATCCTATTACCTTCCTAAAAGTGTACAATTGCAATCAGGTTCAGGGCTTAGATTGATGCCAGGGGTGAAAATTGAGTTTGGTCAGGACGCTTTGCTGACTGTCAATTCAGGGGCTTATTTTACTTCCATAGGAACACCCGAGAATCCAGTTGAACTGAAAGGTGCGGTAGATCAAAAAGGCTATTGGTCGGGAATACTTATAAAATCCAACAGTCTCAAAAACATAATCAGGTATTCCGTTATTTCAGGAGGCGGAAGTCAACCTTTGCCGGGTCTTGGCCACGGACGGGCAAATATTGGCGTGACAGCAGGCACGAGTGCAAGCCTTAACATTACCTATTCAAAAATCGTTAAAGGCAGTGGATGGGGTATAATTGTGGAATCCAATTTTGGAGGCAAGTTAAACTTGGATGCAGATATCCAAAATGAATTTGAGGACATGACTCTTGGTTCTGTGATCAGATTATAAAGCCAAGCCATATTGATAAAAACCCTCCTCCTGAATTGGTTGGGGGTTTTCATTTTTGTTTCTTTGATTTGATTTCTTTTGAAGTCACCAATCACAGAACACTCCCATCCTATTAAGAAAGCAACCCCCACACAGATAGCGTATTATGGAAGGAAGATTAAAACGAAAAACAGCATTGATTACCGGATCCGCAAGAGGTATTGGCGAAGCCATAGCCAGACTTTTTCATCTGGAAGGCGCTATAGTTCTTATTACTGATATTTTAGAGGATAAAGGGAAGGCTTTGGCAAATGAACTAGGAGAGGGAGCCTTTTTTTACCCCCTAAATGTAAAAAACGATGGGGAGTGGAAAATTATCTCAGAGGTGGTCACCTTGGATTTTGGTGGCTTGGATATACTGGTCAATAATGCCGGCATTACTGGTTTCCTCGAAACGGCAGGCCCACATGATATAGAAAATGTCGATCAATTGTCTTGGAATGAGGTGTTGGATGTAAACCTGGGAGGAACGATGTTGGGATGCAAATATGGGATCAGATGGATGAAAAGAAAGGGTGCGGGAAGTATCATCAACATTTCTTCCAGAAGTGGTATTGTGGGAGTTCCCGGAGCGGCTGCTTATGCAGCCAGTAAAGCGGGAATTCGAAACCATACCAAATCCGTTGCACTTCACTGTGCGGAAAAAAGCTACCATATCCGATGCAATTCCATACATCCTGCAGCCATCATGACACCTATGTGGGATGCCATGTTAGGTGAAGGTGAAATGAGAACTGAGGTCATTCGATCAGTGGAACAGGGAATCCCCTTGGGAAAGTTTGGGCAACCCCTGGATGTGGCCTATGCTGCTTTGTTTTTGGCCTCTGACGAATCCCAATATATCACTGGAATCGAACTGAATGTGGATGGCGGAATATTGGCTGGGGCAGAAGCCCGGGTTGAAAAGCAGGACTTCTAAGAACTGAAAGACCTTCAATCTTTAGTAAAAATTTTCTTGGCTGACCCCAACCCATTTTCTATCTATACTTTTGTGGAAATATTTCCTGTTTTCGTAGCCTATTAAAGTCTGAGATGTTCTTGGATCGCTTTAACTCATCCAACACCTCGTCCAATGTCGGAACAACGGGCTGCGCATCAGGTTCATAGATAAGGTGTATTTTTGACATAAGAGTTTATTCTTCAATTTGATAGCTCTTATGTTTAAAGATAGCCAATTATTGCTGCTCAAGCAAGTTCATAAAAACCTGACCAAGGAAACATTGGCCATATTTGACCTACTTCGAAATGGAAATAATCGGGGGAACTCCAAGTATGACGAAATAAATTGCAGTCAGATTACGAGAGGTTGAAATGTCAGATATTTATCCAATTTATCTAAGAATCGCTCGTCAGATATACCGGTTCTATTGAAGAAAACCACACTTCCTCTCCCTAATTCTGGATACATTCTTATTTCGCAATAATATCCTCCACCTCCTCCCGCATGGGCAAAGTATTTATTTCCGTTCAATTCACCTGCAAACCATGACAAACACATTCCGGTTTTCTCACCTTTGTTATTGCTATTTTCCTGAAAAAGTAATTGTTTGTATTCTTTAGCAATAAGGCTACTTCCATCATTCAAAAATTCCTGAATGTACTTTACAAATGCCGAAGGTTTCCCTATCAATCCTCCATAAGGAGCACCATTAACATAGAAATTGTTAAAAGAACGCCATTGCCGTTCCGTTTTCCCCATAAATTTTGACTTGTCTATGAAGAAACTTAAGAACAAATTCGAGAATGACGCCTTTTTATGATAACCTTTTGCGTGCCTTTCATTGTTGACAATGGTAAAGGACAGGTCGCTTGGATGTAATGGTAGTTTATGAATGATATTTTCGGTGACAAATTCTTCATATTTTTTACCCGATACTTTTTCTATTAGTTGACCTAATAGTATATAGCCTAAATTGGAATAGGTGAATTTTTCGTTGGGACTTGATTTTAACTTTTTGCTCCTATCATAAATTGGCTGAAAGAATTCTTTTCTATCAAATGTATCATGGTCACGCTGCAAATGTATCCATGCAACGGGAATAGGATTTGGAATTCCTCCTGTGTGAGTTAAAAGATGCTTAACTGTTATTTCCTTTCCGTAAGGAAATTCGGGCAGATACTGAATTACAGGTTTGCTTATATCGATACTTCCTTTTTCAGATAATTGCAAAATTGCCAATGCCGTAAATGTTTTAGTAACAGAAAAAGCATTGTAGGATGTATTGGCATCTGCTTCATATTTTTTATAAATGTCGGCAAATCCCATATGAAATGACTTCAGTATCGTGTCTTTGCTGAAAAAATAGTACTGCACAGATGGGGTCTTGTTTTTCTCCACCAGTTCTTCTAAAATTTCTTTTATTTCATCCATTATCTTACTATTTATCACTGATTTGAAATCAATTGAATAATTCTCTATAGCTCAAAAAAAAATCCAAGATCTGAAAATGTGAAAACCCCGATGAAAATTTCGAGGGGTTTTCACCGATTTAGCCAAAGCTACCTTTACTCGGCATCTGACATTTTAAAAGTGAATTCGGACATTAAGATTAAATATTCTTTTCTTTTGGCATTATATGTGACTTCATATTTTGAAGGATAATATCCTTCTATTTGGAAAGCTTCCGGTAGGGAAATCACATCTGCTGGTGCTGTTGGCTTGCTTTTGATATAATCCAGCGAGATCATGGGTTCCATAAAGGCCAACTTTTCCTTGAATGTTCCATAGGTGAAGTTTTTCCCAAATATTTCACCGTTTAGTTCAGGTGCTGTAGGATCAATCCAATGCACGCCCATATTCGGTACCCTGCCGGGTAATTGGATATAGCCAGAAGGGACATATTTGCTCAAAGGAATCTCTGGATCCATTATAGTCGGTGCCAAAGGAGTAATCGTCAGCCTTTCTTCATTGGAAATCAAATAAAAATGAAAATCAAAATGAGGGACGTCAAAAATACCTTCGGGTTCATGACCCATTGGGTTCCAATCCAACGTTACAAATTTGAAAGGCGTGATGTCAGCCTGCTTGGGTAGCTCAAGTAGGTATTCAAAGGAATGGTGCCCTTCGTGGCCACCTTGGCCACTAGGAAGATTATCCAATGATTTTTCACCCATTGCAATTCCGAATGCAACCGGCTTTCTGCCTTTGTTAAGCGTGATAAAACTTTGTGCCTTACCGTTTCCCAAAGATTTAGCGGGTCCGTAGTAGGTAATTTGCTGAGTATTTTTGTCATGAACAATAAGCGGATTCTCCTCGTTGAAAATTTCGCAGGAAGACAAAAGGAGTAGAATTAGAAGACTATGAACACCTAATAACGAATTAATTTTTGCTTTAATTGATTTCATCTTTTTATGGTTTAAAATTGATGCACAAAGTTCCTGGAACCAGTCCTATTGGACTATCGCTTAAACATGTGTTTTTCTGTGATTTAAGCTGTTTTTCCGTACATATTCATGCGATTCAATATGATGACTGTAGCCCCACAGACAGCTACCTCCTTCTTTAGGCGGCTACTTCTGCACTTTTAAATTGGAGGAACTACTTATTGACTATTGAAATGATCGGGAAAGGGACATAGCCTTTAATGCCAAACATCCTTGCTAGTCCTCCGACCACTTTGGCCATAAATTTTTGCAAAAAAATCGGTGGCCCGATGACGAAGAGTTCGCCGTAGCATTCGTTGAGGATTGCGGCAAACTGAAGGGGATTCGGCAACCCCTTTTTGTCGAGCTTCCCCTGATAGTCCAGTGAATACATGCTCTCAAGGAAAAATTCAGTTTTTAATGCCGGTCTGAGTTCTACTATAGCTTCAAGATCACATGCTCCGGCATTGTACCATTTATGCAGCGTATTGGGCGGGACGGTGATTTTTTCCCCGGGTAGCAATACGATTTCCTTTCCCTCATAATTCAGGTTCAACTGCCCTTTGATCACCTCAAAAGTTTCACTTTGTACCGGATGGTAATGTTCTGGAGGTCCATCTGCCCCAGGTTTGATCCATACCTGTGCCCTGAGCAACTCTCCCTTGGAGTCCGCTGCGGTAACTAAAAACTTGGCCTTGTCTCCATAGGTTTTGCTTTCAATAATTTGATTGGTCTTTGCCATTTTTCTGATATTTAATTAGTAATAAATTAGACATGACAAAGCTACAATACGCACCTAATCAATGATATACGGAAAAGGAAAGCCTTTATACGCAAAAGGAAAAATGAAGGGGAAGACGGAGATGAGAGATGGGAGACGGAAGACCGAAGACCGAAGACGGGAGAGTGAGGGGTAGAGACCTAGAGACAAACCCCATCAACCTATCGACTTAATTAGAGACGGAGGGATGGGAGACGGAAGTCAGAAGTCAGAAGAATGTGACAGACCTGTTTATTGTATTTGAATTACCAGCAAAAATGAAAATAGAAATTTGGGAAAAAGTTCTAGATTTTCCTTTTCAACGCTTCCGAGGGAGGGAAACCAAAATGGTTTTTAAAGGCCGTTGAAAAATGATTTTGGTGGCTGTAACCCAACCATTCAGTTACTTCCAGAATGGTGAGTTTTTGATCTCTAAGCATCATCAACGCGTGGTCCATTCTCAATTGTTGGTAATAGGCAAAAACCCCTGTATCAAATGCCAATTTAAAAGAAGTTTTAAGCGTCTGAATATTTGTCCCGAATTTTTTGGCCAGTCCTTCCAAGGTCCAAGTTGCCGAAATATCGGATTCCAAAAAAGATTTGACAGCGTAGGCTAGATCCTGATGCTTTTTGTCTGTCAAGCTGCCTTTTCGGTTTTTGCTATCAAGTTGATATACTTGCAATGCTATTAATTCCAATGATTTGATTTCCAAGTACATTCTCTTCATCTGACCATCAAAGGGATTGTTGCAAATGGATCTGATTATCCCCTGCATTTCAGCATTGATTTGTCCCGGCTGGATTGAGGCCACTTCTGGACGGTTTTTTCCTATGCTATTTTTCAGTGTTTCTGTGACCTTGTCCTCCGAACAAAAATTATCAACAAAATAGTCTGACTGGAGGCTGATGTGAAAAGCTTTGATCTTTCCCAGAGGTAGCAAATGCTCGCCTTCTGTCTGAGTCAAATGAATCGCATTGTGTGAATTAGAAGTAAGTGACTGCTTGTGCGGATAGCTGTAAAAACCAGATGCTAGCTCCCCCTCTAAGATGAAAGGGAAGTTTACACTGTTTTCGGCTGTCTCAGTTTTCAGCTTGACGTTTGGCTGAAGTAAGATGCTTCCGACAAGGAGTGACATATGGGGCGTAGCCAATATCTTACAGTCCAGTTCCCCATAATTTCTATTCGAAAAATTCAAAGCTAGTTCATGAACGTTGGATCTGGCTGATAACAAATTCAACTCTTTTGAAAGGTTCAGCGGGTTGGATTGCTTGGGACTAATTAGAGAAAAATTCATATTGTTCTTAATTTAATAAATGTTATTGAATCTTCTTTGAAAATCTGGCGATTTTATACTCCAAGTTTCTCTATTCTCCCGGCTAAATGACATGATTTATGTGGAACACAATAATCTCATGAGGCCGTTGATTTGAAATCCAAATAAAATACAAGGCCTGCAAATAGTAGCGTCAATAGAGCCGAGGCCATGTCTACCAGGCCATCTCCTGCACTAACATGAGAATAAAGCGCAAGAAAAAGGTTGACGGCCAAAGCAAAATAGGCATAGGTTCTCCAGCGGAAATGACCGGCAAAAAGGAGGGCAATCCCCATGAGTAACTTTCCAAAACCTATAGCGCCCAAGATGTATTGCGGGTAACCCAAGCGATCAATGATATCATTGAAATCATCTACACCAAATGAGCTACCGAACATAAATAATACACCGCTAAGAATCAGGTCTAACCCCAGGATGATGATTAAGATTTTTGCTATTTTTTTCTTCTTCATTATGAATGTGATTATAGATTGACGTATTCCGGTAGACCTCTTTTTCTTCCCTGTAAAATTGGTACTATTAAAAGGGTCTTAATTAAAATATTTAAAAGCCAGGCGGGAAAACCGACTGGAACACTGTCTACCATATCAAAAAGCAATACCTTGTCCGCAAAACTAATTGGGACATTTTTCTTGTCCATCTTACCCTTCAAGCCAAGGTTGTACGTAGCTATTAACGCATCCTCTATGGAACCTGCGGGAAATATTTCCGCTTGAAATGTGACAGGAGCGGCTGTCTTGTTCCAAAAGCAATGTCCCATTTTGGGAGGGACGATTACTTTATCATTCTCAGGTTTTAAATCGAAATGTATTCCATCCACTTTCATCGACAGCTCACCTTTGATAGTCTTAAAAGTTTCCGTTTGAGTGGGATGGTAGTGATACACTTTTGCCCAATCTGCAAAAGGTTGCAAAGTCACTTCGATAATGAATATCCCGTCCTTGCTTCCTTTTGATGATTGAATTACCTTCATTAAGTCACCAGTTGCCGGATTTCTATATGTTTCCATTCCACCACTGTGATTGAAACTACTTTAATAAGTTAATTTTGCTTAATAAGAAAAGTCCCATTTTTTCGATGTCACTGACACATGTTGTAGAATATTCTCGTGCACGCACTTAAATTTCGAAATATCATCTTTTGAAACAAAATTATATTGTAATAATTTATGGTTCAATCACATATTTATGTGGTAGTTTGGGGTAACAACCCAAAAGCCGCTTTTGATCAAAGCGGCCTAATAATCAATTCCTTTCAGGTACACCTTTATTCTGGAATTTTTTAATTTGCTTTTTGGCCTGAACCAGATGCCTTTTGTTATGGACTAGTACAAATTCAATGGCATCAACTGGCTTTAACCTGATAAGAGGGGAAAGGGAACTTGTAACCTTTCCTTTGTTCGGATCGCATTTCTTTGCCAATTGCAATATAGCATCCAGTTCTTCCAGTGCCTGGATAAAATCCGCCACATTCTTGTAGGGATCTAATGTGTTGAGATTAGGAAGGTGCTTTTTGATAGCCTTGTACTTTTTTCCATCTTCCTTTGGTTCCATCATTCTTATAAAATAAGAGCCTATCCAGGATTTCTCTACCGGGAAGTCATTCATTGCAAGTTCATCGTGTTTCAACGCTTTCTTGATCCTGGGCATATAATGGGAGGAATAACTATTGAGGTGATCCAAGCAGGCTGCTATGGACCACTCTCCCGCATCGGAAAACAAGAGGGCATCCTCGGGAAGATTCTGAAATATCTTGATTGAAGCATCAAACTGTTCCTCTACCATGGCTTCCATCTTCTCTACCCAATCCAATTTATTCTGCAAGCTCATAATTCAATTCAATTTTTTTGGCAACAATATTATGGGCAGATAACAATCCTACACCTATCACAAACAGGACGGTCTCGATCAGTAGCCATTGGCTGCCAAATGGCCCCAATTCACCTTCGACTAGAATAGTCACCACTCTCGAAAGTGCGTAAAACCCCCAAAGCATCACCAAAAACCCTAAGCCCTTGATCGGGTCTTTTACCGCAAGGTACATCAAGGTAATAAAAATAGTCAATCCTACACCGCCATATATGCCTCTGATAGAACTGAAAGCGTCGGTATTGGACAGCGTAACCTCCACCAAATCCATTACAGATTGTGGAGAAGAAAAGGCCATGAGACTCACGGATAGTAGAGCGAACCCCGAAAATAAGATAAAAACTCTGGAGCAAACGGTTAAAACATTGATTGTTTTCATAGTTTTTTTGTTGTTTAAATTACCCCACAAAACTGGGATATTGTATAAACCTAATTCTTGGTTTTTGCCAAGATTTTGGGTTTACGCAAAAAATAAGCTAAATGAGTTAGATCCCTTTTAAAATGCCATACACTGATCAATTGCTTACGTGTGTGTACATAAAATATTATAGTTTCACTTTGTTCAGCAACTTGCTAAAGTTTGTCGGGTCAATACCAATGTAGTTGGCTAAATATTTATGGGGAACCAATTGGAGAATATGCGGGCTTCTTTGAAGCAACTTACTGAACTTCTCCTCAGAACTGTAGGTCTGTAATTCTACCTGTCTCTCCAATACCCCGGATAATGCTCCAGCGAGTCCAACGCGTAGGAATTTCGAAATACCCGGATGTTTTTTTGAAATGTTGTCCAAATCAAAATACGAGGTCCTCAAAAAACAAGAATGGGTAAGTGCCTCAAAGGCATATTTTGAAGGACTTCTTAGCATGAATGAATCCAGTATTCCCCCGAAGGAATGTGGGTAAGTGAAAATCAAGGTGGCTTCTTTTTCCTGATCTTCATAAAAAATCCGCTGCAGGCCTTCCGTAATAAAATACAGGTAGTCTTCCCTTTTTCCAACTGGTGTGATACAATCCTTTCGCTTGCACGAAAAAGACTGCCAAATTCGATGAAAATCCTCCCATTCTTCCCCATTTAACGGGGAGATTTTATTGGTGAAGGTTTTCAATATTTCTTTCATAATTTAGAATTTTCTACCCCTATTAATTTATTCGCACCCAACCGAATGTTTGGTCTAAAAAAATCACTAGCGATTCATACTAATTGTAGCAGTTAATTTAATAGGTTTTTTGATTCATTGGATCGGCTAAAAATACTTTTTTATCAAAATCTACATAAGTCAACTTATGATTCTACCATGTAGCGTGATTTTATTGGATGTTGCGGAAAAATCCTAAGGCATTGCATTTTCTAAAAGTGTGGATATCTGTTATTCACGCTGCGCGGCATTTGCAATGCCGAACTTAAATTAACAGGGTTTGCAACCCTACTACCGTGAACTCACCAATCAAGCAAATCATAAATCAATCGACAATCTCACAAACCCCATCTCATCTTCGATGTTCTCAAACATCCAGATTTTACCGTCTTTGACAAAGTGATAGGCAGGTTTTTTAGTCAGCATGGGGACCCTTGATTCCGCAATCTGATTCAGGTCTTTGTCATATACAGTGAGGTACACTTTTGCT
>DATHWC010000343.1:0-4925 GCA_035460985.1 Lunatimonas sp. | reverse complement strand
TGCGGATTCTTCGCGTACTTTGCGGTTAAATAGGTTCCTGTGGATTGTGCTTTTTTCTTGGCTTGTAAAGCAATTTGAACACCACCGCAATCACGATAAAAGAAATAACAATATAAAAAACTATCCTATATGGAGACGGATTCAGGGGGTATTCTTCCACTGACTCCTCAACAACCTGCGCCAACACAGAATGAGACTGCACCATCAAGAAAAACAGGGACGTCAATGTGAATTTACAAATGCCAGTTAGTATGTTCATGATTTTATCTATTTGTTGCTAAACAATAGTACAAAAATCTTTCCAAATTCAATTGAAGTGTATATTTAATTCGGATTTAACATTTTTCGCAGAAGAAAAAATTACACCATCTAATAGACTTCTATTGGTAATGAGCAAAATTATTTTTGTGCAGAGGTTTTCGCAAGTTGATTTGATACTTAGTTATCTAGTTTTTTATCCTTGTGTTAAAATTCCAGGGTATGCGATCCACTGTCTAATACCAAAGCCATATAGGTTCCTGCTTTGTCGCTGTGTTTGGTCATTGACGTTTCCTTCCCATTCAACGTCAGCCTACTTACCATTGTAGCTGGCAAACGGACTTCGGCCTGTGAATTGGCAGGAACCTCCAATTCCAAAACGATATTTTCCCCATTTTTCTTCCAGTGTGACTCAATCCACCCATATGGGGAATTATATCCCGCTTCTACCCAATGCAGGTCACTGGAAAATAATGGCCTGATAACAATCTCCTTAAAACCTGGAGCTTCATCATGTATCTGAATACCCCCATTTGTGAAAAAAATCTCCAATAGACCCAAACATGATATGGTTTCTGGATTGGGAACCATCCCAGTTTTGAAAAAGGGTATTGGCCCCAAGCTCATCGATCCAATAGCCCCATCCGGGGAATGTACGTTTGTTGGCCATAGTATAAAGTACATCAGTATGTCCGTGTCGCATCAGGACATTAATCAGTGCCTTGGTTCCTAACACCCCTGCATCGATATGCCCGTCCTTGTCAGCGATGGCCTTCAACAACGATTTTAAAACCCCTGCTTCGCTTTCTTCGTCCACCAATCCGGCAAACAGCGCCATGGCCAACGGAGTTTGGCCGCCAGCTGCATTTTTTATCTGAATTTTCAGTGATGTGGCTTGTGGAACTACTATTTCTACCGACCTGAGCTCAAACCTTACCATCGCCTGACCCTCCCGGTTAAGAATTTCCTCGATGTTTTGTGGTCTGGGATGAGAAAAAGCAGGTATTACCTGGTTTTCAGGTGGTTTAAAAGGAACATTGCCCATCACAAAAATGGAACTTCCCGTAGTTATTTTACCCAAAAATGACCTTCGTTTCATTTTCTTTAATTAATTGCTTTTATAAGACGGGTTTTTTCTGGGTATTTGAGCATCGGTAGCCGAAAGCAAACTATCCAGCTTGTGTTTTAATTCGGAAACTTTTTCAGGAAATTCCGCAGCCAAGTCCGTTCTTTCTCCCAGATCATTGGCGAGGTTATAGAGTGTTGATTTATCCTCCTCATAAAAATAAATCAACTTCCAATCTCCTTTTCTTACCGCAGAACCCGGTTTCCATGCACTCCCATGGTAATGGGGATAGTGCCAAAACAACAAATCCCTGTCCACCGCGCCTTTTTGCCGTAAGATGGGCAACAGGTTTTCACCGTCTTCAGCGTCGTGCTTGACTTTTGCCAGGGACAATATGGTGGTGTAGAAATCCATGCTGACCACGGGTACATCCTCCCTCCTGCCGGGATTGGTCACTTCGGGACCTGCAATGATCAGGGGAACACGGATACCCCCTTCGTAACACCAGCCCTTTCCTGCCCGAAGCGGACCGTTGGCGGTAGGTGCGTTTTCCCTGAAAAGCGTGGAAAGCCCTCCATTGTCACTGGTAAACACTACCCAAGTGTTTTTATCAAGCCCTTCTTTTTTCAAAGTTTCAAGAATCCTTCCCACATTTCCGTCCATGGCCGCTACCATTGAAGCATATGCGGCATTTTCCTGTAGCAGCTTGGTATACCCCTCCCCTTCAGGTTCATGGGGCACACCTTCGAGTTCTAAGGAAGCACGTTTCGCCTCAAATTTTTCAATATGGTTATTAGCGGCCTGTATAGGAGTGTGGACAGTGTAGTAGGCAAGGTACAAAAAGAAGGGATTGTCCCGGTTGTCCCGGATAAATTGAAGGCTCTCCGCTGTCAATCTATCGGTAAGGTATTCCCCCTCCGGCCCATCCTCCAGCCTAGGGTTTCCGTAAGGCGAAAAATATCCGTTGGAAACCCCAGGAACAATCCGGGGCTGGCCTGCTTCCCAGCCTCCGATATTAATTTCGAAACCCTGATGTTCGGGCCAGTAGGCCTCATCATGCCCCAGGTGCCATTTGCCTACAAAACCTGTCCGGTATCCATTTTCCTTCAACTTTTCCGCCAGGGTAGTTTCAGAAAGGGACAGCTCATCACGGTCCTGGGGGCCCAACAATGGCCGATCCTTGGGATCGTTGCCCGGAAGCCAGTCGGTAATGCCCACCCTGTTGGGGTGCTTCCCGGTGATAATCGCCGCACGGGTGGGACTGCATACCGGATGGGCGGCATAGGCCTGTGTGAATAGCACGCCTTCCCGGGCAAGCTGGTTTATATGGGGTGTTTCATAGAAACTCTCCGGAAAATTCGCCTGCACGTCAGCCCAACCCAAGTCATCTATTAGGATAAAAATTATATTGGGAGGACTCTCCTTGTCTTCTGAGCAGCTTAGAACAAAAGGGATCAGCAAAACCAAAAACAAGACTTTCATTTTAAATGGATTTTATGGTTTACCTTTATTGGGAAAACCTTCCAGGTTTTTTAGATTGACTGTCTTTATAAAAAAAAACGAATGAAACCTGGAAGGTTATATGTTATGGTTTGTTCACATCACTGCCCCACCAGTCATTGCCCGGATCAAAATCCTTGGACAGGAAATCCATCCGCTGTTTTTCCAGTGCAGGCCAGCGGACATTCACCACCCTTTCCAGGTACTGTTTTTCCTTCGATTCATCATACATAGGGTCTTTTTCGGGAAACAACGCCCCCACCTCGTTAAGGTAGGCAAACAACTGATCACTGAGCTGTTTCACCAGTTCCTTGTTATCACCGGCCACATCAGCAGTTTCTTCCAAGTCCTTTTCCAGGTTGTACAATTCTTCGCGGCCGTCTTCATAATAATGAATCAGTTTCCATTCCCCCAGCCGAATGATGGAGGAAGGCTCCCCTCCCTGATTTCCATAATGGGGATAATGCCAGATAAGTGGCCTTTCCTCGATGGTACCGCCGCGGAGCAGCGGTACGAGGCTGACGCCATCTTGGTGTTCTTCGGGTTTTAAATCGGCACCCACCAGCTCAAGCAGCGTGGGGTAAAAATCCGTTCCCGTTACGGGCACATCCGATGTTTTTCCGGCGTTGTCCAACCAGGGAGTTTTAATAAAATAGGGCTCCAGAATGCCCCCTTCATATTGATAACCCTTACCGCCCCGCAAGGGAAGGTTAGAGGTGGCAAAAGCATCCCCGGCAGAAACCCCGCCATTGTCTGAAGTGAAAATCACAATGGTGTTTTTATCCAACCCAAGTTCCTCAAGGGTTTTCATGACCACCCCTACCGCATCATCCATGGTTTCCACCAACCCACCATAAACAGGATTGTCCTGCACCTGTCTAATGGGAAGAAAATGTCCCATTTCGAAACCACTTTCAGCAATACCCATTTCCTCGGCTTTGTCCCTGTATTTTGCCCATTTTTCCTTGGTAGTTTGGATAGGACCATGAACCGCGTAAAAAGAAAGAAAGGCAAAAAACGGTTCGTCTTTATGGTCTTTGATAAAAGCTGCAGTTTCATTGGCCAACCGCATCGTCAGGCTTTCCCCGTCAGGGCTACTTTCGAGATAGGGGTTTTCCCAGGGCGCATAGTATCCGCCCATCGGACTGCCCTTGTCCCAGCCACCTTTGTTGATGTCAAAGCCATGGTCTTCGGGCAGTGAGCCTTCTCCTCCCAAATGCCATTTTCCGGCGAAAAAGGTCTTATATCCAGCAGCTTTCATGGCCTCAGGTAAAATTGTATAATCCAAGTCCAAGTGGTCCTTGTTCGGCGGAGGCAATAGTTTATTGAATCTTCCGGCCTCCCGCCAGGCTTCCCCGGTTTTGGCTCCTATCCAATCAGTGATTCCGTGCCGCGCCGGGAACTTCCCCGACATCAAACTGGCCCTTGAGGGGCTGCAAACCTGGCAGGTGGCATAGCCATTGGTAAAGATCATGCCTTCACCCGCTATTCGGTCGATATGGGGCGTTTCGTAAAAGGCACTGCCCATGCAACTCAGGTCATGGTATCCGAGGTCATCGGCGAGGATAAAGAGGATATTGGGCTTTTTTTGTTGTTCCTTATCCTCCTGCTCCTGCTGACAGGAAGCCATCAGAAAGGCAGAGAACAGGATTAACGTGGTTTTTATGGTCATTGGTTGTTTCACTTTTGATAAATAATTCCGTCAGGACAGAGTTCTTTAGTACAAATAAAAACTGAATCAGGCAATTAATAAAATTTTTGGATAGCTAAAAATCAAATTAAAGATTTTATAAATCTGATACAAGCTTTTCAGGTACGAGTCAATGAGTTCTTTAGTGGTATCAGATTACCAAAACATATAATGAATGACGCAATCGTTAATCAGGTGGGGTCCTCAACTAATTACAATATTACTGTTGTTCATTTTGCGTATAATCTACTCTGTCAAAGGACTTACTTCTATATCAACAGGTGCGGATTGGTACATAACCTCCCCTTGTTCATCGTATACGACGATTCTAAGATAATAAGCACCTGCTGCTTCAGGTTTCCATTCCAGCGATTTTCGGTTATTTTCCAGCGGTATTTGCTTGTCATTAGC
>DATHWC010000342.1:0-20312 GCA_035460985.1 Lunatimonas sp. | reverse complement strand
GATATTTAAGAGCATAGGAATGTTTTTTTGCTTTGGTATTTTGCACCATAACCAGACCTCTCTTGTCGTCGGCATTGATCAATGCAAATGCGCTGGAGGGGAGTTCGTCGAACAGTTTCTTCTTTGCCTTAATATAAGCGTCAAAAGTCTCGTGGTAATCCAGATGGTCGTGGGAAATGTTGGTGAATATAGCCCCTGCAAAATGCAACCCCGCCGTTCTTTCCTGCACGATGGCATGGGAACTAGCTTCCATAAAGCAATGTGTACATCCTTCATGCAGCATCTGATTGAGGATTTGATTGATGGAAATGGCGTCTGGGGTGGTGTGTGTTGCGGGCAATACGGTTTCATTGATCCGGTTTTCTACTGTAGATAATAACCCTACGCGATATCCCATTTCGCTAAACAATTGATGCAATAGGGTTACCATGGTGGTTTTTCCATTGGTTCCGGTGACAGCCACCAAGGTTAGCTTGGAAGATGGATGGTTGTAGAAGTTTGCAGCCATCATTCCCAAAGCCTTTGCCGCATCCACCACCTGTACATAGGTAACCTCTTCTTTCAAATCGGACGGGAGTACTTCGCATACCACGCAGGAAGCGTCAAGCTCCAATGCATTATCTATGAAGTCATGGCCATCCACCTGCGTTCCCCGCATGGCTATAAATAGATCACCTGGTATAACCGACCTGCTGTCAAAGACTAGGTTGTTCACAGTGATCTCCATGTCTCCTTTTGTGGAGATGAGAGAGACCTTGTATAATATGTCCTTTAACAGCTTCATTATCCCAGAGTAATTTTAATGGTGGTATTTGGCGAAATAGTAGTTCCTGAAGGAAGCGACTGACTTTTTACCCGACCTTTCCCACTGAATAAGACCCTTAATCCGTTATTTTCCAAGATGTATAAAGCATCCCGAAGTGCCATTCCAGTCACATCAGGCACCTGTTTCTCATTTATTCTATTAGTAACCCACTGTATGGATTTGTTGGTTACTTTGGATCGCACCCATTTTTCCTGCTCCTGGTAGTGGTTGGAAATTCCGAATTTGTTACAAAGCATCTGAACATCCTCCGTCAGACCCGCCTGAATAAATGGCAAGTCCCCCGCATAGGGTGATTTATTGCTTACCAGTGTTTTGTCCAGGTTTAGTTTTAGATCTTGTGCATGGATTTTATCAGCGATTTCCTTAAATACGGGCGCAGATATGTCACCCCCATAGGCTTGAAATCCTTTAGGACTGTCTATGACGATTATTGCACTGTATTTTGGATTGTCCGCGGGAAAATACCCAACAAAGGAGGTGTAATACGTTTGGGTATACCTTCCGTCGACCAGTTTTTGCGCTGTCCCTGTTTTTCCGGCTATGCTGTAATCATTATTTCGGATATTTCTGGCAGTACCATTTTCCACTACTCCCTCGAGAAGGGATCTCAAATATTGGATGGTTTTTTTAGAAGCAATTTGCTTATTTAAAACTTCGGTATCAAAGGTTTCTTCTACGTAATTGCCCTTCGAAATTTGTTTTACAATCAAGGGTTTTACCATTTTTCCATCATTTGCGATGGCATTGTATAGGGTAAGGGTCTGCAGGGGAGTTACCTTCAATTCGTACCCTATAGACATCCATGGAAGCGTAGTCCCGTACCAGCTTTTGGTGCCGGGTGTTTTAAAATAAGGCACTCCTTCCCCTTTAAGCTGAAAACCAAAAGGTTTGTCCAACCCAACTTTGGAAATGTAATTGATAAATTTCACGGGGGCCACGCCAAACTGGTCATTGACAAGTCTTGAAATTCCAATATTTGAGGATTTTTCAAAGGCCTCACGAACTGTAATTCGTCCAAATCCGCCATTCTTTGCATCGCGCATAGATCTGTCGTAAAACTTGAAAACGCCGTCTCCGGTGTCTATGCTGTCCTGGAGACTGATTTTGCCCTCCTCCAATAAAGCCATCATGGAAAGCAACTTGAAGGTAGAGCCTGGTTCTGTAAGTCCTTGCTCTCCAACGGCATAATTATAGTTTTCACCATACCCATTACCGCTTTTGTTTTTCTCAAGATTGGCCAACGCCTTTATATGGCCGGTGGTCACTTCCATCACTATCACAGAGCCGAAATTTGCGTCCTTATTGATTAATTGACGAAGCAATGCAGATTCGGCCACATCCTGAATATTAATATCCAATGTGCTGACAATATCAAAACCGTCAGTTGGCTTGATGTCCTCCGCATCGTGAAGTGGTTTCCAGCTTCCTCCGGCAATTTTCTGAAACAATGCTTCACCATTTCGGCCTTGCAGGAATTCATTGAAACTGTACTCCAACCCGACTCCATAGTCGTCCTCATTGAGAAATCCCACGGTACGTCCGGCAAGTGACCGAAACGGGCGATAACGCTGATCAACTTTTTCAAAAATTACGCCACCGCCAAGTCGTCCATCCCGGAAGATCGGCCACTTCATCATAGCTAATTTCTCCTGATAGCCGATTTGCTTTCTGTTGATGATCAGGTATTTTTTCCCACTGTTCCGCGCATCGGAGATGATCCGCTTGTATTGGGTAGCGGATCTGTCTTTATAGTATCCGGACAGAAGCGTAGCCAATGAGTCTATACCGTTTCGGAATCTATCTTCACGGGATATGGAAGGGTCCAAGACCACTCGGTAGAAAGGCAGGCTGGTTGCCAGCAAACTGCCATCACCACTATAGATATTGCCACGGGTAGCTTTGACCGGACGGTATTGCAGATGAATATCTTCAGACATTTGTCTCCATTTGTCTCCATCCACAAACTGCACTTGGGTGATTTTATAAAAAATAGCGATACCAATCGCACTTGTCAGCAGGAAGGCGACTCTAACCCGAAATAATATGGACCTTTTAATGTTCATTTTTCAACAATTATTTTAAAAGGTGGCTCTTCAATTTCTTCGATACCCAAGGGTGCGATTTTCTTTGCAACTTCAGACTGCTTGCCCGCAAACATATATGCCGCTTCCAACGTGGTCACGTCAGCGCGGATATCTTCTACTTCCTGCTGCAGGGATTCGATTTTCCGAATGGTGTTATCAGCCTGGTGATTACTCCATATATATATAAGTGCCAAGAGGGCGGCATATAAAAAGGGGGGGACTAAGTGTACAGGGATTCCGTCGCCAAAAAGTCCCGTCATTGCCAACTTTCTCTCAAGTAGTGCAAAGAGGTTAAACCCACCGGAACTTTTTGAAGCTCCGGATGACTTAGCTTTTTGTTTGAATGTGTTGTTTCCCATAGCTATATCTTTTCTGCTATTCTGAGCTTAGCACTTCTGGCCCGGTTATTCTGGGCAATCTCCTCGGGGCTAGCCGTGATGGCTTTCCGGTTTATCGGTTCTAGGGGTCTAATCTGATTGCCATAGAAATCCTTCTCTACATCACCATGGAATTTGCCTTTGTTGATGTAGTTTTTTACCAAGCGGTCTTCCAGGGAATGGTAACTCATGACCACCAACCTACCCTTGCTCCGAAGTAAATCGGTGCTTTGTTCCAGCATATCCCTCAGTGCTCCCATTTCATCATTTACAGTGATACGCAGTGCTTGAAATACCTGTGCATAATACTTGAATTCCTTTCCCCTTGGAGCATATTTGTCCAAAATAGCCTTAAACCTGTCAATGGTCAATATCGGTTCTTGGATCCTTTCCGATATAATTGCCCGTGCGAGGGTCTTGGCGTTTTTGATTTCACCATACTGGCCGAGTATCTTGTGAAGTTCTCTTTCTTCATAGCTGTTCAGAATATCCGCCGCAGTGATGTTTCCTGACTGATTCATCCGCATGTCCAAGTCTCCTGCAAACCTTGTTGAAAATCCCCGGCTAGGTTCATCAATCTGATGGGAGGATATGCCCAAATCCGCCAGAATACCGTCTACTTCATCTACCCCGTACAGTCTAAGGAATCGCTTGATGTCTCTGAAATTGGCATGGATAAATGTGAAACGTTCATCATTAGGTGCGTTTACAATCGCATCCTCATCCTGATCAAACCCATACAAATGGCCCTTATCCAATTTACGCAGGATTTCCCGCGCGTGTCCACCACCCCCAAAGGTCAGGTCCAGATAGACCCCATTGGGATCTATAGCCAGGCCTTCGATACAGGGCTGCAACATGACTGGAATATGGTAGGGGCTGTTAGTCATCTTTTTTTAAATATTGTTTGTTCAAGGTGTCGTATTTTTTATCCACCTCGTCAGCAATCTCATCCAACAATGTCGGATTCCAAATTTCAATCCGGTTTCCTATGCCCGCAACCGTTGCCTCTCCTTCGAGCTGCGCGTAGGCCATTAGCGATTTTGGGATAAGGATTCTCCCTGCACTGTCCATTTCCACTATCACCTCTCTGCGGAAATAGGCCCGCTGAAAACTTCTGGCTTCTTCGTCTGTTGTGTCAAGATTCATGAGTTTGCTATACTCTTTCTTTACCTCCATGGCTGTGCGAAGAATCAAGCACTGCTCAATGCCTTTTCTGAGATAGAGTTCATTGCTGGGATTTTCGGGAAGGGCTGCTTTTAGTCTTGCAGGAAGTACCAGCCGTCCTTTGACGTCAAGCTTGCACGCATACTCGCCCATGAAAATCCCCATGTCTTTAATTTAAAAATCTCAGTAAATACAAAAGTAGTAAATCCTCAAACACTTTCTACCACAATGCCCCACTTTTTACCACTATTCTATAAAAGTATCCAATACTTTGGTTCTTTGCAATTATTTTGGAAAAAAATAATGAGCCCTAATTCTTGACAGTCATTAAGTTATCGTCTGTAATATTGTCTAGAAAGGCAGTAGATAAGCTGAAACGAAGGTATAGTGAGGGATTATTAATATAAAATATCGTATAAAAAAATAAATTCTTCCAATAGAAAGCAAAGTGGGGCATTTTCCCGTAATATTCCAGTTTCCGATTAATATATCAGAGAAAGGCCATTATTTTTTTCGCTCGATGGTGTATTTGACCAGATCAGATAAAGCTGTCTTGTAGGGGGAATCTGGGAACTCCGACAGAATGTGAAGGGCTTCCCGGTAAAAATTGTTCATGATTTCTTCCGAATAGGAAAGGCCACCAGTAGATTTAACGAAATTTATGACTTCATTAACTGCTTTTTTGTCTTCATTTTTGTTTCGGACTAGAGAAATAATTCTTTTCTTTTCCAGCCAAGAAGCATGATTTAGGGCGTAAATTAGCGGCAGGGTTAGTTTTTTTTCTTTGATGTCAATTCCAACCGGTTTTCCGACCACATCCTGTCCATAATCGAAAAGATCGTCTTTAATCTGAAATGCCATACCTACTTTTTCACCAAACAACCGCATTTTTTCAATAGCGGCAGAATCGGCCTCTGCTGTAGCGGCGCCCACCGAACAACAGGAGGCAATCAGACTGGCAGTTTTTTGCCGGATTATGGTATAGTAAACTTCTTCTGTGATGTCCAAATTCCTTGATTTGGCGATCTGCAGCAATTCGCCTTCGCTCATTTCCCGGACGGCATGGGAGACTATTTTTAGGAGATCAAAATCGCCATTGTCCACACTCAGGAGTAGCCCTCTGGAAAGCAGATAATCTCCCACCAAAACGGCTATCTTATTTTTCCACAGCGCATTAATTGAGAAAAACCCGCGCCTGTAATTTGCGTCATCGACTACATCATCATGTACGAGTGTTGCGGTATGCAGTAGCTCGATTAGGGCAGCTCCCCGGTAGGTTGCTTCGGATATTCCTCCCGAGACCCCTGCGGTTAAAAAGACAAACATGGGCCGCATTTGCTTCCCTTTTCGCTTTACGATATAATGGGTAATATGGTCAAGAAGTGTCACTTTACTTTTCATAAAGGACCGAAACTTCTTTTCAAAATCCGCCATCTCAGTGGCAATTGGAGCTTGTATCTGCGTTAAATCCTGCTTCATTGATTGTTTGGTCCTGCAATAATACGACCTATTCAGTCATTGACAAAACACCCTACTTGATTATTGGTTTAAAAAGAATTTTCATTACACGGCGTACCGGATTTGTTTTGCAAGACACTCCCATTCAAAAAGGTGCTGTACCTAAACCATTTCTTTTTCTTTATCTTTGCGAAGACCAATATAAAAAGAGTTGACCGACGACTATATTAAGCACCAATATGCGCCCATTCTTCCCAAAAAGGATGAATGGCCGGTAGTCAAACTTAGCGAAAACCGAAAGGAATTTCTCAATAAGGTGACAGAAGCCAGTGTGGCCCGAATTTTAACCCATACAGGCAACCAAGTGCATCTTCTGAAAGAAGAATTGGAGACGGTACTGTACCGCGAAAGACTCAGGCTGAAGCAAAACCCCTGGTTGGTCGACCCGGACGATGAACCTGCTTTTTGGGCAAAGGTGAAATCCAGTCTTTTGGGCATTGGAGTGGAAAATGCACTGACAGATGCCGAACGGAAAGCAGCCTATATAGCTATTTTGGAATCCATAGTGAGGAGATATGTGGATGAAATAGCGGGAAATTTTAAGCATTCCCACTACAAGGCAACCCGCAGGATTGTGACGTATGGCTTTTCCCGCCTACTAAATACCGCCCGGGTGAAAGGTTTTAAATCTTTTTTCAGTACTCAGTACACTTTACAGGACAAAATCCAAATCATTGGCGAGACTGATCAGATCCGTGAATTGGCGTCAAAGGGCACCATCGTCATGGTCCCCACCCATTTTTCCAATTTGGACAGCATTTTGATCGGCTGGACGATCAGCACCTTGGGCTTGCCGCCCTTCATTTATGGCGCAGGCCTCAACTTATTCAATATTCAGATTTTTGCCTACTTTATGAATGCATTGGGGGCTTATAAAGTAGACCGGCGGAAGAAAAATATGGTGTATCTGGAAACATTAAAGACCTATTCCAGTGAAGCCATTCAGTTTGGGTGTCACAGTTTGTTTTTTCCGGGTGGTACGCGTTCCAGAAGTGGAAACCTTGAGTCTCGGCTCAAATTGGGACTTCTGAGTTCTGCCATGGAGGCACAGCGGGTAAATTATCAAAATGGAATTACAGACATAGGAGGTAAGATTTTCGTTGTTCCGGTCACGATTAACTATCATTTTGTACTTGAGGCTCCCAGTCTTATCCACGACCACCTCAACCTTACCGGTCAGGAACGCTATTATAAAGAATCCGACGAATTTTCCAACTCATATAAGATTTCAAAATTTCTGGTAAAATTTTTTACGAAGGGATCAGATATTTCTGTGTCCATTGGCAAGGCAATGGATATCATGGGAAATTACGTGGACTCGGAAGGAAATAGCAGGGACAGGGCAGGAAGGATCATCGATTGCAGGGATTATTTCATGTCAAATGGACAGCTAACTGTAGATACTCAGCGGGAAGAAGAATATACAAAGGCACTTGGTAGTCGAATTGTGGAGGAATTTCACAAGATCAATCGGGTGTTCAGCAGTCACCTCGTAGCCTTTACCGCCTTTAACATGATTAAAAAAGCCAACAGAAAACTGGACTTATTCAGTTTGTTGAAAGTGCCTGAAGAGGATATATCCATACCTTATGGCCAGTTCCGAACCGAATGCCAGCGGGTACTTAATCGAATAAAAGAGCTTAAAGCGGAGGAAAAACTCCATATGGCTCCTCATTTGAACGTCGCTATAGACCAAATAATAGCACATGGCCTGGAAAATGTAGGGATGTACCACGCCAAACGACCCCTGATTAAAAACCAGAACGATGAAATTGTGACAGAAGATATGAACCTCCTTTACTACTACCATAACAGACTGGATGGCTATGAGCTTGAGAAATTATTCAGATAAAAAATCAGTAGGGGTAATAGGTATTGGCAGTTTTGGAGCTGCGATAGCCAATTTACTTGCGGAGAAAAGCAACGTAATAGTATATGCACGAGATCAGGAAGTCGTAGAGGAAATCAACGAGCGGCATACCGCCAGGGGAAGGACTCTCGCACCTACCATCCGGGCTACAACCGATCCCCAATTGCTCTGCGAAAGCTGTGACACCCTGTTTCCTATGATCTCTTCGAGTGGATTCAAAGAAGTTATGGGTCTATTTGCGCCTTTTTTGCATCCTTACCATTATTTGATTCACGGTACAAAGGGACTGGTATTGAATCTACCACCCGGAAAGACCCTCGATAACGTGACCAAACTCAGACGGGAGAACCTCTGCACCATGAGCGAAGTTATCCAAAACGAAACTGTGGTCGTTCGTGTGGGTTGCCTGGCGGGGCCGAATCTGGCCAAGGAGCTCGCACAAAAACAGCCTGCCGCTACCGTAGTGGCGAGTCGGTTTAACGAAGTTATCCATGAAGGACAGCGCTTGCTTCGGGGGGATAATTTTCAGGTGTACGGAAATTCCGATATCATCGGCGTGGAGCTTAGCGGTGTATTGAAAAACATCATCGCCATCGCTGCCGGGGCACTTTCGGGGATGGGCCTTGGCGAGAACGCCAGAGGTTTGTTGGTCTCTAGGGGAATGGTGGAAATGATTTATTTGGGAAAAGCCATGGGGGGTAGTACCAAATCCTTTATCGGTTTGGCTGGGATAGGGGACATGGTGACTACCTGCAACTCTACCCTTTCCAGAAACTTCACCGTGGGATACAAATTGGCACAGGGAGAAACATTGGACGCCATCGTCTCCGAAATGGATGAAGTGGCAGAAGGAATCAACACGGTACGTTTGATTAGATTGTTTTTGGAAAGCACCGATCTACGGGCACCAATTACTGAGAACTTGCATAAGGTGCTTTTCCAGTCTTTTAAGGTGGAAACAGCCCTTCAATACCTAATGAAATATCCTTTTAACGTAGATATTGATTTTTTATAGGGCAAGAAGTTCTGTAGCCGCAGCGGAAATTCGTTCTAGGGTTTCCGGACGGATATAGGATTTTTGATTGATTTGTTGAGGCTGGTCCCGTCGGCAAAAATAACTGTGTATAGCTCTTCGGGGATACGCTGTCCGGTTGGTTGTACCACCATGCCAGACATGGGAATTGAATATGACCACGGAGCCCGCCGGAGCTTCCAGTATAATTTCATTTGGATGGGGAGCCATAGGATTTTCCATTACATCTTGGGGAAGTTGCTGATGCAAGTGGGTGCCGGGGACAATACGTGTCGCCCCGTTTGTCTCAGAAAAATCATCCAACAGCCAAATAGAGTTGCAGACCCGGTAATCACCCTCCGGCACGGCCTCCGGATAGTCTGCGTGTAATTTTTGCAGCCCAGCTCCTGGGATGGCAGCCCGGTAGTTGAGGGAGGAAAGTTTGATATTGCTTCCCAAAACATGAGAAATAGCTGCAAGCACTCTGGGATGGGAATAAAAAACGTCGAATTCAGGCCCTTTGTTTACCAAATCGCTCAACCTTTCAGCCCCCTCATCGACCTTATTCCGTACAAACACGGATTCTCTCAGTTCTTTGCCGGCTGCTTCTCCCTCTGCCGAAATTAACGCTGAGATCCTATTGCGGATGGATTCCAAAGCAAGCGGAGATAGTATAGGCCCTAGATTTAAGTAGCCATTGGTGTCTAGAAAGGATTTTTCTTCGGGGCTCAATAGGTCGGTAGAAACACCAAGTTGGGTTAAAGCGGACGCACTCATAAGGGTATAAATAAGTTGGGTTTATACGCAGTCAATTAATGATCAAAAATAGGAGGAAACTCCTTATCATCAAACACCCTCAAGCTTTTTTAGCCGCTGAAGCAGGGGAGGATGGGAGTAATTTACAAATACATACCAAGGATGGGGATTAAGTTCCGAGAGGCTATTCACAGAGAGTGTTTTCAAAGCTGTAGCCAAGGGTTTACCATCATAGGTTTCCCTTGCAAAAGCATCCGCTTCAAACTCATTTTTGCGGCTCAACAGGTTCATGCCAATTCCTATCAAGGCAGATAATGGGGAAAATAACATGGAAAAGCCGATGAGGTTTAAGTGTATCGCGGCCTGCGAGCCACCTAGGGCGAGGCTCAGGGATTCGCTATGGATGATCAGTGACAACACATATAAAATCAGCCCTGTCTGAACAATCCCAATGCCCATACCCTGTAAGATATGTTTCTTTTTGTAATGTCCGATTTCATGGGCCAACACGGCTACCAGTTCGTCGGGCGCATGTTGGTCAATAAGCGTGTCATAAAGCACTACTTTCTTGCGTTTCCCAAAGCCGGAGAAAAAGGCATTTGCTTTGGAAGAACGTTTGCTGCCATCAATAACAAAGACATTGTTTAGGGAAAAACCAACCGACTGGGCATATCCCATGATTTTTTCCTTTAATTCCCCATCTCCTAGGGGGGAAAGTTTGTTAAATATCGGCAAAATCAGGCTGGCATAGAAATTATTGATAAAGACCATGAAAACGGCTGATATGAGCCAAAACTGCCACCAAAAATCCGGTCCCATATATTGAACCAATGCCAGCAAGGCAAGTAGGAGGCCACCTCCAACGGGAATAGAGATCAAGTATCCTTTTAACTTATCCGTAAAGAAAGTTGTCAAAGTACTCTTATTGAATCCAAATCTTTCTTCGATTACAAACGTGTGGTAATAGTCGAAGGGAATGCTCAACAAGTCGGAGCCAATCAGCAAAACCCCTAAATATATAATCGGGAGCCAAAGTACGTGTTCGGTAAATTGTCGGAGGAAGTCATCTAACCAACCAAAAAAGCCAAAAGCAACAAAAACCACTGTTAATATAGACGAAAAGGCACCGGTTAATAGTCCAAACTGAAAGTTGGTTTTTTTGTAATCAGTTGCTTTTTGAAGTTTTTCTTCAGTGACATAGTTGTGTAGAGTCTCCGGTACTTCCAGGGTTAAACGACGGACGTTCATCCAACTCAATAATTTGGAAAAAAGAAAACTAAACGTCAAAATACCTATAAGCAGGTATTGGATCGTGATGGGTTGCATAGTGCAATAAAAGAGTTAAAATTTAGGACAAGGTAGAATTGTGGATCTTTTTCTGGGTGCTCCCGGGTTCTTCGGAGGGAAAATATAAGAAAGGCTTATTTCGTGGGCCCCTCCTGACTGAATGCCTAGTTGGGAAACAGTGTAATCGAAGCTGTAGCCCACATTTAAACCTGAAGGAAGGTTGAATCCGACCATCAGGACTATGGCATCCCGGTTGTTTTGTTGCTCCACGGGTTTGTAGGGTAGTCCGCGGTACCAGAGCCCAAAGACTATGGGTTCTACGTAAAAATACCCACCCACATCGAGCTGTTCAAATGGACCCTGTCTTTTGTAGTTGATTGTGGGGGTAAAGTAGCGTTCACGGTACATGTGTGTGAAATCGCGTCGCATGGGTCCATTCCCGAGAGAAATGCGATAGCCTGTGTGGACAGAATATTTTAATGGCAGATGACTGTTTCCCGCCTCAATAAAACTCTGATTGGGTTGGTTAATATGATGTGCAGTGAATCCCACCCAAAAATTATCGGTAAAAAACAACCCGCCAAGAGAGAGGGAAACCAAATTTACCGGATCGCCAAAACCTGCCAAGTCATTGCCCGGTAATATGGGTCCAAATGGATTTGTAGGATTGATTTGATTGGCAAAAACCAAATTCTCGTAGAAGCCGATATCCCTTCTCATGTACGTGGCTTGAAACCCAGGCCTGAAATAGGCTCCATCCGCTATTCGAAGCTCATAAGATAGCAGGCCTGAAATTGACGTTGAGTTTAAACCCGCAGCTCCTTCCACGTCGTTAGTTACCAAAAACCCCACGCCAACATTATATTCTTCCAAGAATCCATCGGCATATGCGGAAAATGTACTGAAATTAGCATCAAGCCCCGGCCACTGACTGCGGTAGTTGACTCCCACCCGAGTGGCAAGTTCAGATCCGGCAAATGCGGGATTGAGAAATAACGGAGCTGCGTAATACTGGCTATATTGCGGATCCTGAGCAAAGCTTTTGCTAGTCAGGGCCGTCAATAGCAGGACAAAAAAAACTCGATTTATTTGTGACTTAAACAAAGATTTATACGTTAATTGGAAACCGATCAGCTATTAAACGTTTTGGTGCTTTTATAGTATATATAAAGCAGCCGGTAAATTATGAAATCTATCCCTAAGTACATAAATATACAATTATTTGTTTCATTAAATTTGATCTTATTTTTGGTAGGGGCACAGGGTGGTTATACTCAAGGATTTAATAATAACGAATGGATTTTTGGCTATTGTGAGGGAGGGGAAAATAACTTCCTTTCTTTTGGAAAAGACGGGAGAGCCAGGGTAGCCAATCTTGCAGGAAGCATCACACTTGGGAAGGGAAATACTGCGATGGCTATTGACCCCATTTCCGGTGAAATTCTATTTTATACAGACGGGGCTTTGGTATATAACTATCTCAATGAACCCATACAGGGGATAATTGGCGAGTTAGGCGGAGATGAAACAGAGCGTCAGTCAGTGGCAATTTCGGTGTTGGATTACGACCTTTCACCTGGCGGAGACAGGAGTTTTTACCTCTTTTTTATCAATAGACTCGGGGAATTGGAGTACGCTATAGTAGACATGAACGAGCAAGGGGGTGCCCCAGGAAACCAGCCGCCTGCAGGGGCTGTTTCTCCGGGGGGAAATCTCGGGAATGCCGACGGGGCAATTGCCGTGATCAAAACTCCGTTATCACCAAGTTACCTAATTCACTATGATGGAAGTGATATATTGGTAAATAGAATAGAAGACCAGGAAGGTCAGTTTACTTTGTTACAGTCATTGCCTGTAGGTTTTGTACCCAAGGCCTTTGTATTTGACGAAGGAACGGAAAAACTCGTCATCATTCCAGAAGCACCCGGGGAAGATTTGATAATTGTAGATTTTGACAGTAGTACCGGAACTTTCGGTGAGCCGTTTGTTTTGGAAGGAACGGGAGGGGTTTCTTCCAGTGACGGGGCGGAATTCTCCCCGGATGGGGAGATGATTTATTATTCCCAGGGGGATCAATTGTACCGGATTCGCACCGACGGTACGCAAGCGGATGAAATTCCTGAGCCGGATCCCGATGATGATGACGTAGCGGATCCCGAAATTGGCCCTCTTTCCCTTGCCTTGGGACATGATGTTTTCCGGATTTATGATGTTCGTGTAGGGCCGGACGGCCAGCTATACTATATCTACGAAGAGACAGAAGGAGGCCCCCAATTACTCGGAAGGGTAACCAATCCGGATGTGGAGTCGATAAACGAGGTGATTATAGAAGGAGATCCTTTTGACGGAACAGATTTTTGCGGAACAGTTTTTACCGTTTTTACACCCACTATAGACATTGGGCCAGAGGTCATCTTTACTTGGGAGCCGGAAATGCCCTGTATGAACAATCCACTGCTGCTTACCAGCGAGATTTCTCCAAGCAATTACCGACCGGTAAGTTTTGAGTGGGAAATTTTACCGCCCTTAGTGGATGAAGAAGGAGAAGAAATTGAATTGGATCTTACTGTAGAACATTTATTACTGCCACGGGAAGCAACATCTGAGCAACAAGTTACCGTATCTCTGCTAGTAACTTTTGCTGATGGCGAAACCCGCGAAGTAACCCAAAATATATCGTTTACGGAAAATGACCTTCAGGTGCAGTTCAACCCCGCTGATACTACCTTGTGTGATCCGGCCTGTATAGACCTGATGCCGTTGGTCGATGTGCAGAGTGGAGGAGATGAGGGAGGGCAGCCCGGCGTGGGCCAACCCGGAATCGGCCAGCCTGGCATAGGTCAGCCCGGAATCGGTCAACCCGGAATCGGCCAGCCTGGTATAGGTCAGCCCGGAATCGGTCAACCCGGAATTGGTCAACCGGGTATAGGCCAACCCGGCATAGGTCAGCCCGGTGCCGGACAGGGTGGCAATTATGAATATTTCTGGTCAAACAAACGGGAAGAAGGGTGGGGACCTGAGGCTCCTAATGAGGTATGCAGGCCCGGTTACTACTGGGTTTTGGTCCGTGAAGTAGGCTCTTCCTGTTATTCCTATGCAGGTATTCGCATACAGATGTGGGACGTGGAGGATCAAAGCAACAACATCTGGTATTTTGGAGACGGTGCCGGGCTCGATTTCAACCCAGACCCAAATGATCCTGAAGCTCCAACTCCCCGCCCCATAAAAAATCCCCATCCTCAAAATATCCCGGCTGGGGTAACCACCATCTCCGACCAAGCCGGTCAGGTGCTTTTTTACACCGATGGGCAAACCGTGTGGGACCTAAACGGAGATCCGATGCAAAACGGACAAGACATTGGTGGGGATAATTTGTCCGCACAAAGTGTAACCGCTCTTCCGGTTTCCTCAGACGAAACCCTCTTTTATCTTTTCACCACACAGCAGAGTTCAGGAGGGGAAAATCAAGTAAAATTTTCTCTTGTGGATATTAAGGGTGAAAATGCGGACGGCATCGGAAACGTTTTAACCAAGGACAAATTCTTATTTAGTCCTAGTACGGAGCATTCCGCAGCTTTGAACTCAGGGGATACCACTTGGATGGTGTTTCATGAGATGGGTAACAATACCTTTCGTATGTACCCAGTGTCGGGGGAAGGAATCGGACAACCCGTATTTAATTCAGTAGGAGGCACCCATAACTTTGGGACTGGCGTGGGAAGTATGAAGTTTAGCAGTGACGGATCAAAGCTTGCAATTACGTATACTGACGGTGGCACCAACCGCCTGGAAATCTTTGAATTTGACCAGACAACTGGGGAGATGGAGGTATATGCCTTGTTGGATTTGGGATCTGATGGAGATATCTATGGAATGGAATTTTCTTCTGATAATTCGAGAATTTATGTTTCCTATAGAAATGGAGGGCCCGGGGTTGAGGAGTTTTTTATCCAGGGTCTGGAAGAAACGGATGACAGTGATCCCGACAATCCGGTAACGACGACATGCCCAGAATGCTTCGAAACGGCAACTACCCAGGCTCAGATAGAACAGTGTATCTTGGATGGCAGGAGCACCGTACCCCAGACTGAAGGACTTGACTTGGGGGCGCTACAAATAGGACCTGATGGACAAATTTATACCGCCGTTGTCGGATCCAACCGAATTGGGCAAATCTTCGCCGGGCAGTCTTGTAATCCCAGTACCTTTAACCAGGATGGAGTGGAACCGATGCCTGGATCAACCAATTTGGGATTGCCTTCATTTGTACAACAGTCCGGAGGAGGCATTCCAGATCCGGGGCTCTCTGGACCGGAACGCCTATGTCTCAGTGCTGAGGAGGGAGCAGTAGGCTTGTTCTCGGGAGGTGGGGAACCGGACATTGATCTGTACAATTGGACCATATATAATGAGGCGGGCGAAATCGTCGATCAGTTCTTAAATGGAGGTGAGGATTTCCAAGATTTGGAATACACCTTTGTGGAAGTCGGTGTTTTTACCGTAGAGTTACAGGTGGACCGGTGCGGCGAACCGTGGGAGGAAGTGTTTAGAATGGATGTGGAGGTTTTAGATTCTCCGGAAATCATTTTACCCAATGAGATTTCCATTTGTGAAGATGCTATTCTGGAACTCATTGCGGTGGATCCGGAAGACCCAAGATTGGATGAATATATTTTTGAATGGGAAAATGCCGCCGGTGAAATTGTGGGTGACCAGAATGTATTGGAAGTAACGGAAGAGAGCATTTATACTGTGACAGTTGCGTATAGGCTTCCAGAAGGGGAAACAATGGAGACGTTCCAAACTTGTCCGGTCTCCAGATCTGTGTTTGTTGGACCGGCATTTGACTTTGAAATCGATCAGGAAGAAGAAGCAGTATGTTATGGGGAATCGGTTGTATTTACTCCAAATACGCCGGTAAATGGAACCTGGTCTATACAACTATTGGGGAGTACAGACCGAATGACACTGCCAGATACGCTTCAATTGACACTCAATACGGGAGATTTGGACGGTCCTGGTGAATATGAACTGTTTTTCCTGACTGCTGATCCATTAAACAATGACTGTCCGGTAGAACGGTCAACCACGTTGCTGGTGAGTCCTCCTGCAGACTTTGAAGTGTTGGAAACCTCCCCCGCAGAGAGTTGCGAAATTCCGGATGGTTTTGTTGAAGTCAGAGCCGTTACGCGATTGGACAGTTTGGTTTTTGAAGAGACAGGAGAGGTTATTTTTGATCTCGCTACGGGTGAGACCCATCTCTTTGAAGGGCTTGAGCCAGGCACTTATACCTTTACCGGGTATTCCGGGGGTTGTCCTTCATCCCAAATTGCAATTATTGAGAATGCAAGCCCGCCAGACGATGTCATGTATGAAATTGAGGTGCGAGATCCGGCCTGCGGACCTGATGGGGTTACTGACGGAGCTATTTTGCTTTCCTTCGTGAATGGACTAGCGTCTGGAAGTTATGAAATTATCAGCCTTACCAGTGGAGAAAGGTATGTGGACGATTTTATAAATCAGGCGGAATTAACCATTGAGTTACCCGTAGGAGAATATACAGTAGAAGTAAGTAATTTAGGAGGATGTGCTCTACCAAATCCGGAGATGGTGGAGATTATCGATGTGGAACAGCTGGTTGAGGTGGAACTGAGCAGCCCAAACATCTGTGGTGACGCTACCTTTACCACCATTACCGCTTCCGGTGATTTGACAGGAGTGGACCGTATAGCTTGGTACCGGGAAGTCGAAGGTGAGTTTATCGAAATCCAAGGACAAACCGACCCTATTATTGAGGTGGTAGATCCGGGGAATTACCAGGTACGGGTTTTTAATGAAGCAGGATGCGAGGTGGGTAACGCAATTATCGAAATTATACAATCTTCCACGCTTCCACCCCAATTGTTACCCAGCTACACCATCTGTGGGATCGTAGATGATTTGGTCAACCTGGAGGCCGGACCTTTCGAGGTGGTAGAGTGGATTTTAGATGGTGAGGTTCTATCAACAGAAAGGCAGTTTACTCCCACACTTCCGGGTACATATACCTTGCGGGTTTGGGATGACCAGGGCTGTGAATTTGAAACGGAATTTCTGGTAGATGAAGATTGCGAGGTAAACGTGACATTTCCCAACGCCATTGTTCCGCTGGATCCCAACCGGGGGTTTGTGATATACACCAAAGGCCCCATTGATAAGCTGGGGGTTTACATATATAACCGATGGGGTGAGTTGATTTTTTACTGTGAAGAATCAAATCCTACAGAAAATATTTCGCTCTGTGTCTGGGATGGTGTTGTGAATGGGGAAAAAGTCCCTGTGGGAACATATCCGGTAGTTGTTAAGTTTAGTAATGAAGCACAAGGAATAGATAGGACCTTAAAAAAAGCAATTGTAGTAATAGACTGATCATGATAACTTTAATTTCTCCAGCCAAAACATTAGACCTAAGTGACAGCATTATTAATCGGCACACACAGCCAGACTTCGAAAGAGAGATCAGCGATTTGGTAAAAATAATGAAAAAAAAATCAGCAAGGGACATCAAAGTGCTGATGGGTGTAAGTGACAATTTAGCCGAGTTGAACAGGAAACGGTATTTGAGCTTTGAGGATGAATTTTCTGTCGAAAATTCCAAACAGGCCCTGCTTGCATTTAAAGGGGATGTTTATACACGAATCGAGGTGGATGAATTTTCGAGTGAGGATTTTGAGTTTGCCCAGAAACATTTGCGTATTCTTTCCGGACTTTATGGTTTGTTGAAACCTCTGGACCTAATTCAGCCCTACAGGTTGGAAATGGGTGTTAAATTGAAAAACAGTAGAGCGAAGGATTTATATGGGTATTGGGGAAGCAAGATTGCGAAAGCCATAAATGAAGCAAAGGACGATGAAATAGTGGTCAATCTAGCCTCGCAGGAATATTTCAAAGCGGTGGACCGAAACAAACTCCAGGGAAGGATTATTCATCCAATATTCAAGGAATATAAGGATGGTGCATATAAGATCATTGGTATTTTTGCCAAACAAGCGCGGGGGATGATGACCAATGAGATTATCAAAAGCCGCATCAATAATCCAGAAAGGTTAAAGACATTCAGGCAGGAGGGTTACGAATATGCAGAAAACCTAAGTACCGAAAACGAATGGGTTTTCGTCAGATAGCTTCTTTGTCATCGGTAGTAATAGATATCTGGATTAGTTTTGTTGAAGAAAATAAATTTTGTTTTTTTATATTTTATTGTTCTTTATATACATTGAGGAGTCCAGAAAAATTTATTTTTACTTCAAATCTAATATAGGCGGTTTTTTTAAGTAAATTTCGAAGAGTGTTTAGATCCAAAACTGCTGAAGTGGGTATGGTATTTGATGGGGCATTTTAAATTTATTGGAGCATGCGATTTATTCCTTATTTATCCGTGATGCTGGCACTCATCGTCAATATGCCTTCATCCCTTGAAATCACGGATTCTTTTGATTACAGTCAGGAAGATTATTTTCAAGATCCTGCATTGATCGGGCCATCAAGTGCCTGCCTCAATGGTCCATACGTTTATGCAAACTTTTCCGGTGCAGGTGACCCTGCCACCGATAGGTATGTTTGGACCATAACTGACGCAAGCGGATTTGAACTTTATTATCAAGCTGGAGAAGTGGATGTGCAAAGCATACAATTCCCCTTCACTTCGACTGGTATTTTCAATGTTAATCTGCGTGTAATACGTGGGGGGAACCAGAATTTTTTTTCACAGACCCAGCAGGTAGTCGTAGAGACGGGGCCCAGGTTTGTCCTTGCTCCGGACGTAATTATTTGCGGGAGCGAACCCGTGTTGCTTCAGGCACTTGATACCACTGACCCCAACTACACTAATTTTAGAATTGAGTGGTTTAAGGTAGATGGTGAAGTATTAGGAAGAGAAAATACTTTCCTGGCTACAGAGCCAGGTAGGTATTATGTCAAAGTAATCTCCGCTGTTTGTGAGGCCGTTGGAAGTACGTTTTTAGGACCATCAATACAGGTAGATGTGACTGCTTCAGTAACTAGGGCATGTTTGGGGCAGACTGTAAATTATACGCCAGATGCGCCGTTTTTGGGGCGTTGGTCCTATCAAAAAGCGGGTCAAACTGCCAGAACAACGTTAGAAGAATCTTTTGCTTTATCCCTAAATACCCGAAACTTAGAGGGCTTGGGTGAATACTCCATTTTCTTCAACCTGGATGACCCGGACAGACCAGGTTGCTCGGTGGAAAAAGAATTTAATCTTAAAGTGGAAGAGGAGGCAGGTTCCTTTACCGTAAATAAAATTAGTGATTCAGATGGATGTGATACATCGAATGGCGCCTTTGAAATTATTACCAACACCCCCTTTAATTCAATAGTTATTGCAGATATCCCCAATGGAACGCTCACCGACGTTCCGGCAAATTCGACACGAACAATTACCGGACTAACTCCTAGGGTGTACACCATCACCGGTAGATTGGGGAACTGTACAGTCACGAGGACCATCACAATTGGGAATACTGATCCAGATGAGGCCATTGCTTTTACGGTGGCGGCTACGCCTCAAACATGTTCCGCCAACGGCATAAATCTGGGGACCTTGGTTATTGATTTTGACGGAGCGAGCCAGTCAGGCAGGTATAGGGTAGTTGGGGCTGGTGGAAATGTACTTTCAGGATCTTTTCAGAACAAGACACTAGTTACTGTTAATGTCCCAGCAAGCACCTACCAGGTGGAAGTAAGCAATGACGTAAATTGCAGCAGTACTAATTCGATATCTTATGTAGTGGAAGGAAGTAGCCAAGTCAATTATTCTATTCCCGGAGACATTACCGCATGTCAGTCCTATGAATTAGTCCCAGAAAGTGAAGCCCCACTCAACTATACCCTCCGACGTCCTGACGGAACAGAGGTGGCCGGGAATTCCGGCGATGGCTTTATGTTAAATCAGCAAGGTACCTATCAACTAACCGGAAGATCCAGTGACCCCAGTTCGACACTTTGCCCAAGAACTAGGTCCTTCGATGTAATGATCAACGAACCGCTGGAATATGACGTGACCATCGAGCAGATCGATTGTTTTGGAAATCAATTTATTACGGCGGATTTAAATGGTAGGGATCCAAACACGGTTATCATCCGCTGGTACACTGAATCCATGGTAATAGTAGGTAGGGAGCAGGTCTTTTTTCCTCCATCTACCGGTAGGTTTATCCTTGAAGTGCAACCTCGTGCGAGCAGCAGGTGTGTGGTTGAGCCTATTTCATTTGACGTGGTAATCCCCCAGGGGCAAACTGAGGTAGAATTGCAGGGAATTCATTTTTGTGGCGAAGATCCATTTACAACATTGACAATGACTGCCGCCGACCCTGGTCTTGTGCAGACCATCGAATGGTTTAAATTTAGCGATCTG
>DATHWC010000341.1:0-16513 GCA_035460985.1 Lunatimonas sp. | reverse complement strand
TATTTACAATTTCTGTTAAATTATTTGCAAATGAATTGGCAACCTGCTACCTTTGATATATCAAACAAAGACAAATGGTCTTTTATACTGTAGGATGATGAAACTGGCAGACATGCCCTCCGGTCTCGGGGGTGGGGAATTAAGGATAAAGCAAACATCGAGCTCGTGTTTTTGCCTAACTGCCCCGTGGAGGTTCGACTCCTTCTCCTACAGCAGGTTATTTTGGGTTTATTGTTAATTGACTAAAGCTATGAGATTCTGTTTCATAGCTTTTTTAATTTGTTTTTTTCGAGCGTAATCCGTATTAAAACTAAAAGCAATTAGCCCACTTGAGTGTCCATTATCTGTTCCTTTTCCAGTTGATTTGCAGCAGATATTATTCTTTCACATAGATTTTCGCTGGCTGCTGTCAATGGCAGTCTCACGTTATCCTCGCACAATCCGAGATGATTCATCAGGCATTTTACCCCCACAGGATTACTTTCTTCGTACATTAATGGGTTAATTTCCAGTAGCTTAAAGGTGGCTTTTTTGGAAGATACAGAATCACCATTTATAATGGCGGAAATAATAGCAGGGTATGCGTTGGCTAAAACGGAAATAATTCCCTCTGCCCCTAAAGCTTTAAGTGCTGTGGTGATCATGTCATCGCCAGAAATCAACAAAAAATCAGCTGGTTTTTTGTGGGCAATTTGCATGCATTGCTCTAAATTACCGCTAGCTTCTTTCATGCCAATGATGTTTGGATGTTCGGCTAAGTGGAGGGTAGTCGTCGCAGTCATGTTGGACATGGTCCTTCCGGGTACATTATATAGAATAACCGGTACTGGGGAGGCATCTGCAATGGCTTCGTAATGCTTGATTATTCCGGATTGACTGGGTTTGTTGTAATAGGGACTTACTGATAACAACGCATCTACTCCAGAAAAATCGGTTTTTTCCAGTTCATTAAGAACAGCCTGAGTGGCATTCCCTCCCAAGCCAAAGACAAGCGGGAGTCTACCTTTTAGAACTTTCTTCGAAAAAGCCAAGACCTCTTTCTTCTCTTTGGAAGAAAGCGTAGCGGATTCTGCGGTAGTACCCATCACCACAAGATAATCCACCCCCCCCTGTATTACATGCTCAATAATCCGCTGCAAAGAAGGATAATCGATGGAAAGGTCTGTGTGGAAGGGAGTTACTAATGCTACACCTGATCCAATAAGGTTTTTCATGTGTTTATGATTGTTTTTCATTTGCCGCAACTTGTCCCGGTTTGCCGGGGTGGAATCTCGCTATGATAATCATTCCACTATGTGTCGCTTGCGTCATGCTCGATTTCCTGTGTTTATGATTGTTTTTTATTTGCCACATGGAATCTCGCAATCTTAATCATCTCTCCGTGGGATGTTCTCGTCATGCTCGATTTCATGAATTTAGTTAATCTGCTTCAAATATTTGAAGAGTTGTTCGGTGGCTGTTTGAATATCTTTCCCCTCTTTGTTAAGCATGAGGTCCAGATAGGGCTTTAGTGGTTCGCTGTAAAAGCCAATCGCATAAGGCTTTGGCTTTAAATAGAGAAGATATTGTGTGAAGTAATTGGCTTTCTCCGAAGTAAAAATAATCAAATCTGGCTGAAGAGACAGATAATTTTTAATTTTTTGTTCAGGTTTGCCAAGCAGGGAAAAATCCTTATAACTAAATGCCCGCTCATCAGAGGATTTCTCGTCATAATATATCCCCGAAACTTGAACACCTCTGGTAAAAGCCCTGTTTACGTACGAAGTTACTTCTTCCAATTCCTGATAATTTTGGGAAATAATGCAGATATGAACCACCTGCTCTAATACCAGTGTTTCCTTTTGGTCAGCATCGGGGTTCTTTTTTTCCAGTGCATTTTTAATGAAGTATTCCTTTATCCATCTCATAGGGACAATATAGTAGCCGTAAAATTAATAGAATTGAAACAAAATCCCCTTTATAAGAAGATAAATGGAAGTAGCATTGAGGTAATAAACTGATTAGAAGGCGTCTGTCAATAAATTATTTTTATAGTGATCACCCAAAAACTACTTGGGGATATTTATTGGGTTACATTTTTGAGGAACTCTTCCTCGGAGATTAAAGGGATTCCTAATTTAGCTGCCTTTTCTTTTTTACTTGGACCCATATCTTCTCCCTCTATTATGAAATCTATGTTTTTGGAAACTGATTTTACATAAATACCTCCGTGAGACCGGACAAAATCCATGATTTCGTCTCTTTTGAAGTGGTGTAGCTTTCCTGATGCAAGTATTTTTTTACCTTTTAGCCTTTCACTTTCCAATATAATTCCTTCTTTATTCGATTCAAATAAAAGGCCATGGCTTTTTAACCTGTTGATGATTTCCATATTTTCCGGAACATTCAAAAAATCCTGCAGGCTATCAACCAAGGTTTCGCCTATTCCGTTGATTTCGAGAAGCTCCTCTTTTCCGGCTTCTTTTAATTTTTCAAAACTACTAAAGTGTTCTACCAAAAGAACGGCTGTATTTTCACCAATATTGCGTATGCCAAGTGCAAAGAGCACTTTCTCGTAAGGTTGCCTCTTGCTTGCTTGGATACCTTCCATCATGTTGGAAATGACACCTTCCTGAAAGGAATTCCCTTTCAGCTTTCGGACTTTCTCCAAATATCCTGGGGATAACTCCGATTGAAATGGCAAGAGCAGGTCATGAACAGTGTTCTTTGTTTTAGAAAGGGAATTTAATTGTTCAGAAATATGTGATGGAAGAGAACCCAGCGATTTTAGTACTACGGATACTGGAAGGAAATCCTCTATTTGGTCAAATTTCTCCCTGTCAAGCTGATCCGTCAGTCTCCGAATCACAGCGGTATTTTCATTTACCTTTTTGCCTGTTTCCCGGATAAAACTCAGAAATGTATCCAGTTTTTCGGGTTGCTCATTTTGGTCTACATCGGTGAGAAATTGATCGATAGCCGTTAAGGAAATTCCGTCAGTAAGGGCAAATAGGGCTTTTTTCATTGAAACGTACAGATAGCCTTCGCCGCATTTGGTATATTGATCCTCCGACACTTCCAAGCCCAACAGCTTATCCTGGATATCGGGTAGGTCGTAGATATCCGCTGGGGTTCGGACATATCCTTGATTAATAAGTGCACGGATTCGCTCCGTACCTAAGGTGTCTATATCCATAGCCCTCTTGGACACGAAGTGCTCGATTCTTCCCAAAATCTGAGGCGGGCAGGATCCGGCGTTGGGGCAAAAATGCTTGGCCTCCCCTTCCTTGCGCAGCAACTCGGTTCCGCATTCGGGACATTTGGTGATGTAATGGATCGGTTTTGCGGTGGGCTTCCTTAATTCTAAAGAAACAGCCGTAATTTTAGGGATGATTTCACCTCCTTTTTCTACCCACACCGTGTCACCTTCGTGGAGATCTAGCCGTTCTATTTCATTGGCATTGTGCAAGGAGGCCCGTTTTACGGTAGTTCCTGCCAATAATACAGGAGATAGATTCGCTACAGGTGTGATCGCTCCTGTTCGCCCTACTTGATAAGTGATGGACAACAATTCAGAGGTCGCTTTTTCTGCCTGGTATTTGAAAGCAATTGCCCAACGCGGTATTTTGGCCGTAAATCCGAGCTCTTCACGCTGTCCGTAATCGTTGATTTTCAATACCACCCCATCAGTTTCAACGGGAAGTTGGTGGCGTTTTTCCCGCCATTGTTCGATAAATTGGAGTACGTCTTCGACAGTTTGGCATTTTTGATAGGTCGGAGAAACATTAAAGCCCCACTTTTCAAGTAAAGCGATAGCATCATCATGTTGGTCGATTCCCAAATCGTCACCTAAAAGTTGATACAGATAACAGTTTAACCTACGCTTGGCTACTACTCCGGAGTCCTGCATCTTAAGTGTTCCCGATGCGGCATTTCTGGGATTGGCTAACAGAGCTTCGCCATTCGCTTCCCGTTCAGCATTGATTTTTTCAAACTCCTTTCGGGGTAAAAATATCTCGCCTCTGACCTCCAACAATTCAGGAATTCTGTCTCCTTTAATTCGTAATGGAATATTTCGAATCGTTTTGACATTTTCCGTCACCACATCTCCTCTAAAGCCATCACCGCGGGTGACTGCCCTCACCAATCTCCCTTTCTCATAAACCAAACTTATTGCTACACCGTCAAATTTGAGTTCACAAAAATAAGAATAGTCGGAATGCCCAAGTCCCCGCTGAACCCGCTCGTCGAATGCGATCAACTCCTCCTCAGAATAGGTATTCCCCAAAGAAAGCATCCTAACTGAATGGGCGGAAGTTTCAAAATTTTTGGTGATTGTCCCACCCACACGTTGTGTTGGACTATACTCATCGGCAAACTCGGGATAGCTTTTTTCCAGCCGCATAAGCTCGTCCATGAGGTTGTCAAACTCAAAATCACTGATCTCAGAAGTGTCTTCCTGATAATACAGGTGGTTGTAATGGTTGATCTGTTTGATCAATTCATCAATCCGCTTTTTAATATCGGCTGGGGATGGCTCACTGGGCATGGCAAAAATGGGGTTGAAGTCACTATTTATCTGGTGGGCAGTGGAGATGCTAATCCTCCGAATCAAAAGCTTTCGCAATATCTTCCTCTGTTGCCCGCAGCTTTTTCTTACAGGCCTTTACGAGGCTACTTGCCTCTTTTACAAGCGCGGCAAGCTCATCAATACTTTTATCATTCTCTTCAAGTTGGCTAACAATAGCTTCAATGCGGGTAATAGCTTTGTCGTAACTGAATGAGTCAGGAAGCGTCATAATCGTTAATTTCTGTAAGTTTGGATGTTAATTTTTTATCTAGCGTATAGGTGACGATTTCATCTCCTATGTTGGGAACCTGAATCTGAATGGGTTTACCCAACAGTTCGGTTCGGGTATATCCTTTCCGAAGAATTAGGTTAGGGTCCAGCCGGGTTAAATCTTGATGAAGGTGACGGATGCGCACCTTAGCAGATTCCAATACTGTTTTTACTAGTTTTCTTATCTCTTTTTCTTGATTATCCAACTGAAGGTGATGGATACTAATGCGGTGTTTGGTCAGGGAGTGGACCTGCTGGTGTTTTCTTTCCATTCTTTCACGGTGTACTGAAATGATATTTCCAGCCAGGTTTTTCAGCAAATGTTCCCTGTCCTGTATGGTTCGTTCTTCTCGTTGCAGGTAAAACCTGCTCCGCCTCTCCATTATCGTAAGCTGTCCATTCAGTCTGTCTTCGAAATCCCGAAAACCGGAAAGCAGAAAAGTCGCCACGGCGGTCGGCGTTTTCAAGGAAGTATGGGCCACAAGGTCAGCGATGCATTCATCCCTTTCATGTCCTATACCTGTGATGACGGGAAGGGTGGTATTCGCTATGGATTTGGATAATTCATAGTCGTCAAACGCATCCATATCCGTCTGTGCGCCACCGCCGCGAATGATCACGATCAAGTCAAAGCCTTTACTTTGCTGTTCTGCTTCGATTTGATCAATTGCGGATATGACTGATGCGGGGGTTTCCTTTCCCTGCATGGTTGCCTGATAAAGCGTTACAAAAATCTGGTAATGATCGGGGTTTTGGTCCAGTTGATTGATAAAATCACCGTAGCCTGCGGCGGTAACGGAGCTGATAACAGCTACCCGTTGGGGAACTTTTGGCAGTTCAAATTGCCTGTTGAGTTGTATGAGCCCCTCCCTTGTTAGTTGATCGATTACCTCCTGTCTTCTCCTCGCCCGTTCGCCAAGTGTATAGTTGGGGTCTATATCTTTTACGATAAGACTCAGTCCATATACTTCATGAAACTGGACATTTACCAGGGCAAGTATTTTCATTCCACTTCTGAGAGTATTTCCGGTGGTAGATTCAAATCTCCTACGGATTCCCTGATAGGTGTAAGACCAAATATTCCCTCTGATTTTAGCAGTAATCTGACCGGCTTGTTTCTCTATCAGATCCAGGTATACATGACCTCGTACCGAATCCCTAAATTCACCAATTTCCGCCATGACCCAATAGGCGGGTTGGAGGTGCCTATCGAGGGTTGATTTGATAAGTTCGTTGAGATGTTGTAGCGAAATCGGCTCTTGCATGGCACAAAGTAAGGAAAAATGGCCGATAGGGAGGATATATTTATTCAAAAAATACGGGACATAAATAAAAAAACCGGAACAAGTCCGGTTTTTTATTGGTTCAGTTTTCTCTTTGCCTACGGTGTTGCATCTGGTAAATTTGCCTGGTGAAATCTCTATTGGCCTCCGATAGTTTAAATGCTTGGACGGAGGTAATTACTTTGGTGATTTCCCGCATAAATGACTTCTCGTCCTTCAACATATCCTCCTGAATCTGAAACCGTTTTTCAATAAGTTCACTGGCTTTGCTTTCCGAGGGATTATCGCCGGCTTCTTTGCTAAGTCCATGCAACTTTCCCATATGGGTTCTTCTTGATTCGTTATGTTGATTGTAGATTGGCCAGAATTTCTCAGCTTGTTCTGAAGTAAGGGCCAACCTATTGGTGATAAATGCAACCCTTGCGGATTCAAGCTTCTCCCGGTCTACCTCATTTCGACTGCCTCTCTGGGCATATCCCGCTACCACAAGTAAAAGCAGGAATAAGGTGAATGTTGATTTTCTTTTTATCATTAGTAAAAGATTTCAGTTTCTATAAACGTGTTTTGTTCATCTCCAAGCTCATAATCCCACTCGGAGGCGATAATCTCATCCAATAAATCATTGGGGTTTTCCGACATTCCCAATATATCCAATTCATCCCAAAATCCTGCGGAAATGTAGAGCTCAATGTCTTGGTCCACGTTGGACTGGAAATTTGGTTCCTCAAAGCTCGTCTCATGAGAAATAGCAAAAAACATGCCTACAGCCAAAACCGCGGCGGCGGCTATTCCGCTAATCCATACTTGTCTTGCTTTACGTTCCCGTTTGCGCTCTCTGGTCCGTTGGGCTAGCGTATCAAAGTACCCTTCGGGAATCTGGAATATATTTTCTTTCGGTATATTTTTCATCTGCTTCATCTTAGACAGGGTTTAGTGTCAAAGGTTTAAAACGATTTGATTTGTTCTTCAATTTTTTTTACGGCATGGTGATAACTGGCTTTCAGCGCCCCTACGGAAGTATCCGTAATTTGGCTGATTTCTTCGTAATTAAGATCCTCATAGTAGCGCAGGTTAAAGATAAGCCGTTGTTTTTCGGGCAATTTTAAAATTGCTTTTTGCAGGAATTTCTGAATTTCATCTCCATCAACAAGGGGGGATTTATCCAAATAGTTTTCCATGACCCCGTGATGATCGTCTATAGGGAAGAAAAACCGTCTTTTTTTTGACTCCAGGAAATTCAAGCTCTCATTTACTGCAATCCGGTAAAGCCAGGTGAAAAGGGTCGATTTTCCATTGAATTTGTGAATATTGCGAAATGCCTTGATGAAGGTGTTTTGAAGCACGTCATCGGAATCTTCGTGGACAATTAGCATTTTTCGGATGATGCCATATACCCGCTGCTGATAGTAGTCCATGAGCAATTGAAACCCCCTGTCTTTCGTTTTGGGATCTTGTATGAGTTCAATCAGTTTTAAATCGCTTATTGGGACCATTCAATTCGTTAGACAGTGAAACGGCGTCAAAGTTTAATTGGTCTGTATATTAGGCTCTCAATAGATGCAACCGATTACTTCAGGGAGTTGCCCCTGAGAAATTCGGCAACTTCCATGCGTTTTTTCCCCTCTAGTTGGAGGGTCAATACGGAAAGTAAGGTTGTGCCTGTCTGGTAATGGAGAAAAGACTTGTTGTCGGTAAGGAATGACCCCACCTCCTCATTGGATGCATGGTCCAAAACGGCAGTGGTATATATTTTGCAGATTTTCCTGTCAAGGGTCGTCCAGGCAGCTGGATAGGGCGACAGTCCCCGTACTAGGTTGTGAATTTCTACAGCGGACTTATTCCAGTCTATCTGACAGGTCTCTTTGAAGATTTTTGGAGCGTGGTGGATGGATTTGGACTCATCCTGCATTTGTGGCACTATAGAACCCGTCGCGAGAGCCTCAATAGTCTTAAGCACCAATATGGATCCCTTTTCCATCAGACGCTCATATAAAGTGCCTACGTTATCCTCGGGAAGTATCGGTTCCTTTTCCTGAAAGATGATGCTTCCTGTGTCAATTTCGTGTTTTAGAAAGAAGGTGGTCACCCCCGTTTCTTTTTCCCCATTGATCAGCACCCAATTGATTGGGGCCGCTCCACGGTAATCAGGGAGCAATGAAGCATGTAAATTGAAAGTACCTTTTGGAGGCATATTCCAAACCACTTCGGGAAGCATTCGGAAAGCGACTACAACTTGAACGTCCGCCTCATAGCTTCTCAAAATTTCCAAAAATTCAGGAGACTTGAGATTAGTGGGTTGCAAAACGGGAATGCCCAACTGTTCTGCACTGAGTTTGACCGGAGAGCTTCCCAGTTTTTTCCCTCTCCCCTGTGGTTTGTCAGGAGCAGTGATTACGGCCACGACATTCCATCCCTGCGTTACCAGCAGCTCCAGGGCTGGCACGGCAAACTCCGGGGTGCCCATATATATGATGCGGAGGTCTTTTTTCATTTTCAAGGGTATAACAGGTAGTTTTCCCGCAAAGTTTTATAGGCATCCAAATCGGCCTGCCACGTAGCGCGGATTTCCGTCTCGTTCTTGCCCGCCAACATATCTTTTCGGAGTTGGTCACTCCCGGCGAGTTTATCAAAGAAGTTGTTGAAAAATTTCTCTTTTTTTCCGGATAGCTGATAGGCTTCCAACAAATAGCTTAGGGTAAAACGGTGGGTGAGTGGTTCGTTTCGCAGATCCTTCCCATAGCATTTTTTGTCTTGTTGTGGAGGGTTTTTGGACATGCCTTCAATGCTGACCGGAGTAAAGCTAAACTGTCCGAATTTGGGGTCCGGATAGCCGTAGACCTGAAAAGGAAATTGCGTGCCCCTGCCCAAGCTCACATCTGTACCTTCAAAGTAACACAGGGAGGGATAGAGGCGGATGGAGACATCATTGGGTAAATTTGGAGAGGGTTTTATGGGAAGCGAATAAGGCGTCTCATGGGTCCAATTGTCCATGGGAATTACTTCGATGGGTGCTTTTACCCCGTTTTCCAACCAGCCCTCACCATTAATCATCTGGGCGAGTTCGCCCACCGTCAAGCCATGAACGACCGGAATAGGATGCATGCCCACAAAGCTGGTATATCCTTCTTTAAGAATCGGGCCATCCACGTAGTCGCCGTTGGGATTTGGTCGGTCTAGGATCATCAAAGGCTTGTTTTGTTCCGCACAAGCCTCCATCAAATAATGCAGTGTGCTTATAAATGTATAAAAACGAACACCTACATCCTGGATGTCAAATATGATCACATCCACATCAGAAAACGCTTCCTTCGAAGGTTTTTTGGAAGTTCCGTATAAAGAGACCAAGGGCAGCCCAGTTTTCGCATCTATCTGATTTTTAACCAGTTCTCCAGCATCCGCATCTCCCCGGAAACCGTGTTCCGGTACAAATACTTTTTTGACATCTATGCCTGACTGTATTAGAAAATCAACGAGATGTAGGTTATCCCGCTGTGTTAGTACGCTTGTTTGGTTGACTGCCAAAGCAACCCGCTTTCCTTCCAGCATTGGGAGGTAGATATCGGGGCGGTCTGCTCCGGGTAAGACCGCCCCGGGAGCTGTAGCTTTCTGGTCATCATTTATGACTGAATTATTATTCCCCTTACCACAAAATGTGAAATTGGTAAACAAAAAAGCAGTAAGAAGTATTAATTTTAGGTGCTTCATAGTAATTTGCGTTTCTTACAAACAAAATAAGCGACTTCATTGAACCTTTCCTACTTCATTGCTAAAAGAATTAGTTTTAAGCGTACCGGGGGATTTACCGGAACCATCCATCGGATAGCAGTGGCGAGCATTGCCATAGGACTGGCAATTTTGATTATATCTTTCATGGTATTGGGAGGTTTTCAGTCAGTGATAGCTGACAAAGTATTTTCATTTACAGGCCATTATCAGATTCACCGATTTGTTTTGACTAAATCGCTGGAGGAGTCACCCACAAGTAAAGATAGTTTTTTTTATACCCAATATCCCGAATCCGACTATATCCGGCATGTGCAGGCATATGCCAATAAACCTGGGCTACTAAAGGGTGACGAGGAAGTCGAAGGGGTCATCATGAAAGGTATAGGTCCTGACTTTGACACCCTCTCCTTTAGATCCTCAATGGTCAAAGGGAGATTTATTCAGTTTCCGGAAACAGGTACTGCCTCAAACGAGATAATTCTAAGCACAAAAATTGCCAACAAGCTGCTTCTCGATGTTGGGGATCTGATCACCATGTATTTTGTCCAGGAACCTCCCCGATTCAGAAGATTTGAGATTGTCGGCCTTTATGAGACATTCTTGGAGGATTTTGACAATAAGGTCATCATTGGGGATATTCAGACAATTCGGGTGCTGAATGACTGGGAGGAAAGTGAAGTTGGTGGATTTGAAGTGTTTCTGAAAGATCCTCGACAAATTGATACCCATGCAGTGGATTTGTATGATTTGATAGATTACGATCTAAAATTGGTAAAGGCCACGGATAAATACCTGCAGATCTTTGATTGGTTGGAGTTACTGAACAACAATGTGTATGTGTTTTTGGGATTAATACTGTTTGTGGCTTCTTTTAATATGGTTTCCATTTTGTTTATCCTGATTATGGAAAGGACTCAGATGATAGGCATTTTAAAGGCCCTCGGTGCCCAAAATTCCCAAATTAGGCGGATTTTTATTTGGAATGGCCTCCGAATAATCGGTAGGGGCATGCTTATAGGTAATCTCGTTGGGTTTTCGTTCGGATGGATTCAGGAGAAAACGAAAATTATTCAATTGGATCCGGAAAATTACTACATGGATTTTGTGCCCATATTTTGGAATTGGCCCGTATTTGTGGGGTTGAATGTGCTTATTCTTATTATCAGCACGGCGGTTTTGTTTATACCGTCCATGATCATCAGCAACGTCAACCCCATCAAATCTATCCGGTTTGATTAGACGGGTATTTTTTGAACCAGCTTTTCACTTTCATGTAAATCACCCCAAAAATAGCCTCCCTAAAAATGTGTTTGGACATTTTGGAGGTGCCTTTGGTCCGGTCGGTAAAAATAATGGGAACCTCAACTATTTTAAAACCCATCTTCCAAGTGGTAAATTTCATCTCAATCTGAAAGGCATAGCCAATAAACTTGACCTTCTCCAAAGGGAACGCCCGTAATACCCGCTCCCTGTAGCATACAAATCCCGCTGTCGTGTCCTTGATGGGAATTCCAGTAACAAGCTGCACATACTTACTGGCAAAAAATGACATCAGTACCCTGCCCATGGGCCAATTGACCACATTCACTCCGGTAATGTACCGGGAACCTATGGCCATATCATACCCATCTTCCGCACACGCCCGATACAATTTTGGGAGATCTGCTGGGTTGTGTGAAAAGTCGGCATCCATTTCAAATATGTAGGCATAATTTCTAGCCAGCGCATAATGGAAGCCATCAATATATGCCGTTCCCAACCCTTGTTTACCCTCACGCTGCAAGAGATGTATTCTTCCAGCGAAATCAGATTTTGCTACCTTAACCATTTCTGCGGTCCCGTCAGGTGATTGATCATCAATCACTAAAAGATCAAACAACTCCTCCAGTTCCATGATGGCATGGATCATTTCCGAGATATTTTCTACCTCATTGTAAGTTGGTATGATGACGAGTTTGTCTGACTGCATAATGAAACAAAAGGCAAAAATAGGATTAAAGTGCCTGTTTGCAAGCGACTTTTGAATGAAATGACTTTTATTGAATACTTCCTTAAATACGCAAACCTTCCAGGTTTTGTTGATAATCAGCTAGTTGTTGAAATAAAAAGGTGAAACCTGGAAGGTTTTTCTTCATAGGTTACAGAAAAATACTGTGGATTTCCGGAATTTATTTCATCGTTTTTTCGATAACTCATTTTTGGTCAAACCTGGTGTAAAGTGTTGGTCAGTGGTTGCCCAAATTCCGGGATGTGAATTTCAAATTTATCCCCGTGCCGCACCTCAATACCATCTGCGAAACTTAGCACTGAGGTTCCAAAGTAATGGACGTGAACATCTCCCGATTGTCTGAAAAGATCATATTTAAAATGATGGTGTTCCAGGTTGGCGAGGTTGTGGCTCATATTGGCCTCCCCGGTTAGAAATTTTTTCTCCCAAACCACCTCGTTGTCCCGGGTAATTTTGGAGGTGCCTGTTAAGTGCCTAGGGAGATCACCTATTAGCAATTCCGGTCCGTAGGAGCATTGTCTTAATTTGGAATGAGCCAAATACAGGTAATTTATCTTTTCCATAGTATGATCCGAAAACTCATTCCCCAATGCGAATCCTACTCTAAAAGGGGCACCGTCCGGTCCATTGACGTAGAGTCCAACTACTTCCGGTTCTTCGCTTCCGTCCATAGCGAAGGATGGAGAACGCAGGGGCTGACCGGAAGGGACAGCCATCAATCCGTTGCCTTTATAAAACCATTCCGGCTGTACACCGGGGGTGTCGTTTACCATTTTTCCGCCTTCCAGTCCCATCCGAAACATGCGCATGGAGTCCGTCAACTCATCCGGGTCGCTATGCTTCAGCTTTTGGTGCATGGCGTCTCTGGAAGATGCACTGCCTAAGTGGGTTAACCCTGTCCCCGTGATCCACGAATGATAGGGATCCGGATGGTCCAAGGGCAACAGGATGCGGTTTTCACGAATCAAAGTAGGATAATCCAACCGGGCTCCTACGGCAAGTTGATTGATCAGGTTAGGCAGCGATATGCCAGTTTGAAAGGTCTGCTGGACCAACTCATACGTTTTGGAAACCCCCTCCAGAACAATTATAGATGAATCATCGACGAGACCTACGTGATCATTATTTTCGGCTGTTTTGAATTGAATTAGACGCATTTTTCTGGATGGTTCGGTTGAAATATGGTGGAAATATAATAGAAATATGGCCTACGGCCGAAATAAAGTTGAAATATGTTGGAAATCGGAATGTAGTTGAAAACCCGGAAAGTACAACTGTTGAGGGATAAAATTGAAATATGGTAGAAATATTTGAGATTGATTTTTGGATATTGATAAATGATGGGTGATGGATTGCCGATACCGGAGAATTATGAACGATTAGTTATGAATTAAGAATTTGCGATTTAAGATAGCCCCAACGGAGTGAAATCATTAGCCTGGGGTGTAGCTTAGCGGAGCCCTAGGATATGATTGAATAATTAGGTTTTGTTTTGGCTGCGGTGATGGTTGAAGAAGCCATTATTTCCCGCCAAAACCCAATTCTGCCATGTTCTGCCTAGCCTAGGATGTCCGGATGATAAAGGAATTAGAAGACGCAAATTGACCATTAAAAATTAACCCTTAACCATTAAAAGCTCAGTTTCCCGGTATAATATGCTGGTTGATTTCAAAAAGGTTCGGGTTTTCCGGGTTGATGCGGATGCGGAGGGCATGCATATCACGGTCCCCGAAAACCTGTGCAGCGGTGAAGTTGGTAAGTACTCTTCTAGTGTCATCGAGTAGCGGCTTGTCGATGACAAATTTGTGGAAATCCCCATAGAGGAGCAGTACAGGTTTCTCAAATGAAATCACCCTTTCCCGAAGTAGGTTGACAAAACTCAGATGGCCGTTACTTTCCTCCTGGCTGAGGTAATTCAGCCCTGCATGCAGCATAATTACCATCCCTGTATGCTGCTTTTCGGTAGCATCATCAAAGAGTTTGTTGAGCCAAAAGAGATTGGCCATTTCCCTTTCATAAAATTCATCGTTAAGCGCAAGACTGTCCAGTTTTAGGTTGTTGTTAGACCCCACTACATGAAGGGTGCCGAAGGAAATATTATCCATTTCCCACAGGGCATTCTCCACGAATTTTTCCCATCCCTCAACACTGTTTTGGCTAGTGACCGATAGGGGGTTTTTACCAAGACTTTGGGGTTTTGAAAAGAACAGCTCCCTCAATTTGTCCAGCCTTTCTTCCGGCTCATACTCCCCGCAAGCGGGGCGGTAGCAATCTGTCCATTCATTGTCACCTGGGGTGTAGATTAACGGATTGTCGAATTGGTTGAAAAAATCCCTGATTTTCAGAAAAAAGGAGTCACTGCATTCGGTACTTCCGGATTTGATATCACCCACGTGTATGGTAAAGGCCGGCTGGAAGGTGTTAATTTCAGCTATCAGGTTTTCAAAACGGCCAAAATCCTCAGGAAGGTGGTAGGGGATATCACCTATGGCCATAAATTCCAAGTAGGAGGGGCTTTTATGCTCGCAAGAGAAAAGACTCATTGTGACGGCTAACGCATAGACGTATTTCATGCTATTTTGAGTTTGGTGGTGAAGGATATTAAATATAGAAAATTTTTCGCATACTTGAATTTACCAACGAATCCAAATTTGCGGCTTCATGGATAACCGTTAAAGCAGTTTATTATTTCCACTCCAACCGTTCCCGACGCACTTAGAAATACGTAGACCTCCCATTCAATAAAATGGGAGGTCTACCTGATTGATGAGGGTTATTAATTGTCAGTCCAATTCTTTTTAGTCCGTTTGATCAGGTTTTTCCACCAATCCCTCTTTCGGGGAAGCTCATCGTCGTAATACCCGTAGCTGCCATAGCCATAGCCGTAGCTTCCATAACCCCCGTAACCTCCATAACCGTTTTTACCTGCCTGCACACCATTCATGATGGCGTAGAGTTTTTTAACACTCTTTTTCTCAGAAAGGCTATTGATAAATTCTAGTGATTGCTTATCGGAATAGTCCTGTCGAACTATCATTAGATTCACGTCCGAAAACTTAAAAATTTCGTATGTTTCAGAGACAAGACCCACAGGAGGGCAGTCTAGGATTACAATATCATAGGCATCTCTTAGTTCCGAAAGTAGGGTGTGAAAATTGTCCTGAAGAAGTAACTCTGCCGGATTGGGTGGGACTGGACCGGATAACAGGATATCCAGATTATGGATTTTTGAATGTTTTACCATTCCTTTCCAGTCTTTATCGGTGCTTAGGTAAGTACTAACCCCAGTATCATTGATTAAGTCAAAATCATCTGCAATACGCGGTTTTCTGAGGTCTAATCCTACCAGCATTACTTTTTTATCACTGATGGCATAAATGGAGGCAAGGTTAATGGAACAGAAAGTCTTTCCCTCCCCCGAAATGGTGGAAGAAATAGCAAAAATCAATTTGTTTTGTTTTGGAGCCAAGTAACTCATATTCGCCCTGAGGTTTCTGAAAGCCTCAGTTATTGTTGACTTTGGTTTGTCCAAAATAACAGTACTGCTTTTATAAGGACTTTGGCTAACCAATCCTATTAAGGGAATACGAAGTTTATTTTCCACTTCTTGTGGATTCTCAATCTTGACATTGAAGAAATTCTTCAGAGTAATGTAACCCAATGGCAGGATCAAACCTAAAATTAAACCGATCAGATAGTTGATGGTTTTTTTAGGGAAGACTGGCTGTGAACTTGATTTTGCAACATCCAGTAAAACGTTGGTGGGGGAATTGGAGGCCCGTGTTATTTCTGCCTCGGCTCTCTTTTCCAACAGGTAAATATAAATGTTTTCGTTAATGGAAAACTGCCGTTGAATACCCATCAAATTTCTCTCCGTAGCGGGTAGTTTATTGATTTCACGGGTGGTATTTGCCAATCGCTGGTTAATTTCTGTCAATGATACCTCAGCATTGGAAATCGCACTTCGAAGATTTTCCAGCAAGGTATTTTTAGTATTTTGGATCTTTGCAATTACCTCCCGAACGGTCGGTGTTTCCGGAGAAAAGGTAGCTGATAGCCTTACCCGTTCGCTTTGAAGTTCACCCAGACTTAAGACAAGTGCATTCAGAAGCGGATCCTGTATTCCAATAAAGGAGGGGGCAGCCAAATTATTCAGTTGATCCTCATTTAAATAGGAGGTAACAGATCTAAAATAGGAGAGCGATAAATCAATTCTGGACTTTTCCTGTTCCAGTTCATTGAGTCTTTCAAAAATAAGACTGCCTTCCTGACTGAGATTAAACACTTGATTCGCTGTCCTATACTTTTCCAGTCGATCTTCTATAAAAGAAAGGGAATCCGAAATCCCGGAAAGCTGTTGATCAATAAATTGGACCGTGTTGGCGGCTGTCCTGTTTTTTTCCTCCAATTCCCGCTCGAGATACACGTTTACCAATTTGTTTAAGTAAACTTCCCCTTTTCTTCGGTTATTATGCTCCAAGCTCAAAATAAGAATACTACCTTCTTTGTTAAGGGGGGTAATTGTTAAAGCTGAAATATATTGATTTCCTAAGGATGGAGTATCGTTAATTTTATATAAAACAGGGCTATATACTTCTCCAGAAATATCCTGTATCCGGAACCGATAATTACTCCCCTCCAGCCATTCACCAAAGTGGTATTCTTTTTCCTGCAGCT
>DATHWC010000340.1:0-12034 GCA_035460985.1 Lunatimonas sp. | reverse complement strand
GAACAAGCCGGTGAAAGAAAAAATGACTAACCGACTTTGGAATAAAATTTATTTCTTACAAGTACTTGTACTTGCAATATTGACGGTCCTTTTTTACTTTCTAACTAATGCGTTCTCATGAGTACATTAGATTGGAGTATCTTGTTCGGAACCTTGACCGTGATTGTGGGATATGGGGTATACAAGACCTACGGCCCCAAGGACATGGAAAAATACCTGAAGGGAGGTAATGACATGAATTGGTGGACCATTGGTCTATCCATAATGGCCACCCAAGCTTCGGCAATTACTTTTTTAAGTACTCCTGGACAGGCATATTCGGACGGAATGCGCTTCATCCAGTTCTACTTCGGACTTCCGGTAGCCATGATTATCCTATCGGTATTTTTTTTACCTATCTATTATAAGCTTAAGGTTTACACTGCCTATGAATTTTTGGAATCCCGTTTTGACTTGAAAACCAGAACATTGGCAGCTTGCTTATTTCTCATACAACGTGGACTTGCCGCAGGGATCACTATCTACGCTCCAGCAATTATACTTTCGACCCTATTGAACTGGAACCTGACATTTACTAATATATTTATTGGTTGTCTGGTGATCATATATACTGCTTCTGGTGGCACAAAAGCTGTTTCCATTACCCAAAAGCAACAAATGGCTGTAATGATGGGAGGGATGATATTGGCAGGAATTCTCGTTATTCAACTGCTGCCTGTCACATTTACCGAGGCCCTGCATGTCGCTGGAAAAATGGATAAGCTCAATATTGTTAACTTTGACTTCGACCTTTCAGATAGATACAATTTTTGGTCAGGAATGACAGGCGCTTTATTCCTTTTCCTTTCTTACTTTGGCACCGACCAGTCACAGGTACAGCGTTACCTCACCGGCAGTTCTCTCACTCAAAGCAGGATGGGTTTAATGATGAACGGGTTTTTGAAGATTCCCATGCAGTTTGTCATTTTGTTCATTGGTGTTATGGTATTCGTTTTTTATCAATTTTTCCAACCTCCTGTTTTTTTCAATCAGGTGCAGGTAGACAAATTGAAGCAAACGGAATATTGGGATAAGTACCAAAGTTTGGAAGAGGATTATAAGACAAAGTTTGAATCCAAAAACATTGAGATATACGCCTTGTTGGATGCGGTCAAAGCCAATGACGAAGAACTCATAGAGACTTCAAAGGAAAGGATAAAGGAGGAATCCAAGGGCCAAGAAGCCATCCGCACCGAAATTAAATCGCTGATATTGGCCAATGACCCTTTGGGGGAAACAAACGATACGGATTACGTCTTTATGCGTTTTGTGATGGACTATTTGCCAAAAGGAATAATAGGCTTATTATTCGCAGTGATATTCTCCGCGGCTATGTCCAGTACCGCATCTGAACTAAACGCTTTGGCTTCGACGACTACCATAGACATCTACAAAAGATCCATGAATAAGAATGATCTTTCCCGGCATTACATGTATTCATCCAGGTGGTTTACGGTATTATGGGGTGTGTTTGCCATACTATTTGCCACGTATGCCACCTTATTTGAAAACTTGATTCAGGCAGTGAACCTATTGGGTTCCTTATTCTACGGTACGATCTTGGGGATTTTTCTAGTAGCCTTTTTTATGAAGTGGGTTCGGGGACATGCTGTCTTTGTGGCAGCATTGATTACTGAAGCGGTGATTCTACTTATCCATTTTAACAATGGCGGGCAGCTGTTCGGAGTTACAATCAATATCGGATACTTATGGTATAACGCCATAGGTAGTTTATTGCTTATGGCAGTGGCTGCAATAATTCAACTCTTTCTAAAAAGACCCCTAAAGGAATAAAAAAAGGTGGCAATTTTTGCAATTGCCACCTTGTCTAAATTTCAAATTACTGCTTATTTGAGTGCCTTAATCAATCGTTCGTTAAGCCCCACATAATCTAAATTATTTGCTTCTTTGGCCATATCCATGGATTTGGTTGCAGAGGCTTTAGCTTCTTCCTTCAGGTTGAGTTTTTGTTCAATCTTCGCTTTTAGGTGAACCGTCCAATATTTTGGATCCGCTTCTACCGACTTAGTGACCCAATCAAGTGCAAGATTCAAATCCCGGTCGGTATTGAAATAGTAAGTTGCGGCCTGAAAATAAATCCCGGGATTATCGGGAGTTTTGTCTATTACCTGAGCTTGGATTTGATTCATTACAAGGGGGTCCACTTCGCTTTCTATCCGTAGCAGGGTGGATACTTTTTCCCAATCAATAAACAGGGAGGCTCCCGAATCGGTGATATCCCGGAAACCTATTTCAAGCGTTTCAATCGGTCTTTTTAATTTTTTTGATGTAGCCTTTACACGTAGAACATCGTCCGAAGGACTATATCCCACAGCTCCCCAGAGGTCAGTCTTTGATGAAAAAACAATTGTGGAAGCATTCTTTTCAGGAATGCTGTAAATTGCGTATTTTCCAGCCTTGAGAGGCTGGCCTTCGACGGTTACATCGGTGCTGAATTCTATAATGGTGGCAGAATTAGCTCCCGTTCTCCAAACCTGCCCAAAAGGCACCAGTTCTCCGAAAATTTTTCTTTCACGAACACTGGGTCTGCTGTATTCGAGTGTCACTTGTGTAAGTCCCACCAGCTGACTGACTTTTGAAGGGGGACTTGCTTGAGGCATTTGGATTTGGGCCCTCAGTGGGGAATTAATAAGCATTACTAACGCAAATAGATAAATAAACTGTTTTGTATTCATAGGAAATTATAATTATATTAGGTTTCCGTTAAAGTAAGCCATCTAGGTTTTCACATGAAATGGGAATACAATTAACGCATGCAAATGTATGGAGTTTATCGGAGTAACAGGTAATTCAATAAAATAATAAAAGAAAGTGATACCTAGATTTTTGTAGTTTAAATCTTTTGAAATTTCTTTACAATAAAAATCTTTCAATGAATATAGCCATTATTGCTCCCTATAAAGACGTGTCCGATTGGGTAGCAACTTTCCAGCAATTAGATTCCACTTTAACGGTTGAGGTTTTTCCTGATATTCAGCAATATGACAAAATTCAAGCGGTGGTTTTATGGCAGCATCCCCACGGGATATTGAAGGAATTCCCAAATCTACGGTTAATTTGTTCCATGGGTTCTGGTGTTGATCATATTATGGCAGACCCCCATCTCCCCAAAGATATTCCCATTACCCGAATCGTAGATCCCCGCCTTACTTTTAGTATGACGAACTATGTGGTCATGGGGGTACTAAACTTCCACCGACAATTATTCCGATATTTGGATTACAAAAAAAGGAAAATCTGGGACATGAGTAATCCCGAGATTGATATTCAGGTAGGGGTGATGGGTGCCGGTCAGTTGGGCGGTGATGTATTGGATAAACTTAAGGCATTGGGAATTACAGCCTTGGCCTATGGAAATAGTCCAAAAGAAAGCTATCCGCATCCTTATTTTTATGGAGATCAATTGGATGAGTTTCTCCAACAGGTGAATGTCGTCGTATGTATGTTGCCTTTAACCCCTAAGACGGTTGGTTTTTTAAACTTAACGCTCTTTGAAAAATTCCAGAAGGGTACCTACCTTATCAACGTGGCTCGTGGCAAACACTTGATAGAGGAGGATTTGATTGACGCCATATCTGCGGGTTATGTTTCAGGGGCACTATTGGATGTGTTTCAGGAAGAACCCATGCCGCCGGAACACCCTTTTTGGGAGCATCCATCCATAATGATGACTCCCCATATTGCCTGCATTACCATGTACCAGGCGGCTGTACCACAAATCTTGTCCAACATACGAAATCTACTGAACGAAACTACGCTTCAAAACCAGATTGATCCGACACAGGGCTATTAATACATTCGGTTTTAAAACTCATAACTCCTATGAAAACTTACACTATTTTATGTCCCACGGACTTTTCGGAATGCTCTCTTAATGCCATAGAATATGCTGCCAAACTGGGTGAAAAATATCAAGCGCACCTAATCATTTTTCATGTCCCCAATAAAGAAGATTACAACAAGCTCAATCTGCCCAATAAACCTGGGGAAGAACGCCAGTTTTCGGAAAATAAACTTAACAATTTAGTCAAAACGGTCAGAGAAGAAAGTTTGTCCAAAGGCCTCACATCCTGTGAAGGCCTGATTAATGAAGGAAAGACAATCGAAGCTATACTGGATTGTGCAGCAGGTAACCAAGTGGACCTCATCGTTATGGGGACGGAAGGAGTGAATGAATTTAAAAAAAATTATATAGGAACCACTACCAGCAAAATCGTTAGCCGAGCTGTACAGGATGTGTTCGTAATTCCGCGTAAGGTGTTTTTTAAAACGCCCCGGAAACTCGTGTTTGCGACAGATTATCTGGAAGAAGACAAACTTGCCATTCAAAAAGTAGTAGATATAGCGAGGTTTTTTGACAGTGAAATAGACATTGTTCATGTGGGTGCGAAACTGGGGGTTACCGACAAAGCGCTTCATCAAACCATGATTGAAGAAATTACCCCCTTTATAAATTACGAAAAAATAAATTTCGTACTAAAAGCTTATCAAGATGATCCTGGACTGGGACTTGAGAGTTATTTAGTATCTGCAAAGGGAGATATTCTGTTTACTTTAAGTATGAAAAAAAGCTGGTTCGACCAGCTATTTACCCAAAACCTTTCCCGGAAAATGTCCTATTTCATCAATAAGCCGCTGTACGTCATTAAGACCCTTTAAATGTTCTTTTAATAAAAAGATAAAAATCCTTGCGTACTTGCCCGTCGGTAACTAAACCGTTTAAAACGTTGAAAAAAGACGAAAAGGTGACGCGTTTCTGATGGCTCTGATTTACATCTTCCACAGAAGGGTCCGTTTTCAGGTTATCGATTCCCGAATCCGGTATGTCCTTATCTTCCAGCGGATTATACCCAATAAGATCATCTGATTGTTGAAAACTTTTCTTTGACCGACTAATGTACCCCATCTTTTCTTCGACCATTCCTTTGTTATTGAAGGAAATTGCATCCTCAGGGTCCAACTCGATTGCTTTTTCGTAATCTTCAATAGCACCCTCTAGATCGCCAATTCTGTCTTTCAAATAGGCCCTACTGGAATATCTGTATGGATTGGAAGGATCCAAATTCAATGCCCTGTCCAGCTCGGAAAGTGCTTCGCCATTTCTGTTCAAAAGGTGCAAAACTACCGCCCTGTCACTAATGTGTGTGGTGTCATAGGGTGCCTGCTTGATGAGTCTATCAAAATCTTCCAAGGATTTATCATACCTACCCAATCGGGAAAATACTCGCGCCCTAAACGATATATACTCCATTTCGTTCGGTTTATCACGAACCAATTGATGGAAAAGCTCAAGCGATTCGCTAAATTCCCCAAGCTTAAACAAGGATTTTGCTTTTTCAAATTGTACCACACGTTCGTCATATTGCATGCATGTACTACAATATTTTTCTCCTAATTGTTTCCTTATATGTAAAAAATCCAGTTTTAACTTCACTAATTTTTCTCAAATCATCTAATCTCTCGTTAGGCAATCGCCATTTTTCTTTACCTTTGCATGTAGATAACGCTTTTCCATGCCCAGTACTCCTGAAACTATTTTAAAAGAGTTGAAATCAGGCAAATTTTCACCTGTCTATTTTATTCAAGGTGAGGAGCCTTATTTTATCGATCGAATCACCGATTACATAGAGAATCACGCATTATCGCCAGCCGATAGGGGATTCAACCAGATGGTAATGTATGGCAAAGATGCCCCTATGACTTCAATAATGGCAAACGCCAAACGTTTTCCAATGATGGCCGATAGACAGGTCGTCATAGTAAAGGAAGCCCAAAACATACCGGATTTGGGTAAAGAAGCAGGGTATGACCAATTGATTAGTTATGTGAAAAATCCGCTTCCAAGTACCATCTTGGTTTTCGCCCATAAGTATAAAACCCTTGACGGACGAAAAGCTCTATACAAAGAACTTGATAAGCATGCCCTACTGATTAAATCTGATAAAGTACCCGAATACAAACTCTCTCCATATATAGAAGGGTATCTTAAGGAAAAAGGGTTTACTATCGACACAAAAGCCTGCCAGGTACTCGCCGAATCCATCGGGAATAACTTGGAAGTACTGACGAACGAGGTGGATAAAATGTTGATCAATTTTTCTGAACCCATAAAGATTAATACTGACCATATTCAGAAGTTTATCGGCATCAGTAAGGAATACAACACATTTGAGCTGACAAAGGCGTTGAGCTATAAAGATGTGCTTAAGGCGAACACAATCATCAGGTATTTTAGTCAAAATCCCAAGTCCAACCCGTTGATTCCAATAATCAGCCTATTGTTTACCCATTTTAACCGTCTGTTGTTGGTGTATGGAAACAAGCAAGCTTCAGAAAGGGAACTCGCTGGTATTCTAAAAGTTAACCCGTATTTTATTAAGGAATATAATATTGCGACAAAAAATTACCCCTTAGGCAAGATTATTGATATCATCGGATACTTGAGGGAAGCAGATCTACGTTCGAAAGGTGTCGATAACAACAGCATGGACGAATCTCAAATTTTAAAAGAACTTGTATTTAAAATTCTGCATTAATATCAGTTGCAAAAAATGAAAATATCCTTAATTACGTTCGTATTTCTGGCTCTCCACTTTCAGGTCAACGCCCAAGCCACCCTTTATCAAGATGGATCAGAAATAATTTTTCAAGATGCGCTGGAATTATATACCAAAGGGCAGTATCCGGCTTCCAAAATTGAGTTCGCCCGATTAGCAGAAGCCGAACTTTCTGAAAATCGGGAAATTGAAAGAACCTATTATTACGCCTCGGCAGCATTGCGAACAGAAAATCCGGATGGATCAATTCTGCTAGAAAAATTCATTTTGGAGAATCCCTCCGCACCATTGAGGAATACTGCCGCGATGGAATTGGGCAACCATTTCTTCATGGCCAGGAACTATCCCAAAGCCATCGAATCTTTTCGGAAAGTGGATACTGAGACCATATATGGTGACGAAAAAGCAGAGGTGTTGTTTAAAACTGGCTACGCATTTTTTCAGTTAAAAAATTATCAGGAATCCTTGGGTTATTTCGAACAGGCGAAGCGTTTTAGATCCGAATACCTTCCAGATGCCTACTATTATGCAGCCTATGTATATATGGTTCAAAATGATGATACAAAAGCCATCCAGGATTTTAAAGAAGCGGAAAAAGCGAGATCTTATGCGGGCAAAGTGCCCTATATGCTAGCTTCAATTTTTTACCGCCAAAAGGATTTTGATGCGCTTATCGCCTATGCCCCTTCCATCCTCCAACGACAGGGTCTGGAGAAAAAGGAAGACATTCAGCTGCTTTTAGGAGAGGCTTATTATGAAAGAGGCAACTACGATCAGGCGGCCCAAAATTACATGGCTTTTGTGCAGGCCAAGAAAGGTGCTTTGACAAGGGAACAGCAGTATAAGGCGGGGGTGAGTCATTATCAAACCGGAAAATTCGGTGAGGCAAGTAACTTTTTCAAAGAAGTCGCCTTGCAAAATGATAAACTGGGGCAGGTATCCAGTTATTTTCTTGGGCATGCCTACGTTAAGCTTAACAATCCCCAATTCGCATCCAACAGTTTCAGTAATGCTTACAAAAGTGATCACGACCCGCAGATCAAAGAGGAGGCGCTATTTAACTATGCGAAAGTGAATTTGGAGAGGGGGAGTTTTCAGGACGCTGTAGCTGCTTTGGATACTTATTTGGATACCTATACAAACGGACCCCATGCAAAGGAAGCCGAAAACCTGCTAAGTGATGCGCTTATCAATACCAATAACTATCTCAGGGCCATTGAGCACATGGATAAAATGGCGAATAAATCAGACCGGATAAAAGGTGCTTATCAAAAAGTTACTTTTTTCCAGGCAATGGTTTATTACCGGGATAACAAATACCCGGCGGCTTTGCAAATGCTTAATAAATCACAGACATCTCCCATTGACAGAAATCTTTTGGTTCAATCCCAATTTTGGAAAGGGGAAATTCACGCTGCAAATAGTAACCTACCGGAGGCCATAAAAGCTTATGAAGGGGTCGTTGCGCTAAAACCATCGGCTCAAGATCCCCATTTGATCAAGACTCATTATGGATTGGGATATGCCTATTTCAATTCCGAAAATTATCCCAAGGCAGAAATCCAGTTTAAGGCTTACACTGACAAACTGAGAGGAAGCCGGGAAAAAGAGAATTACGATGATGCCCTCTTGCGTTTGGGTGATACCTATTATGTACAGAAGAAATTTGGTGATGCTTTAGAAGCCTTCAATCGGGCGATCCGGGAAAACAACGCGTCAACGGACTATGCCCATTTCCGAGCAGGAGTAATTCAAAACTTTGAGGACAGAAATCCTCAGGCTATTGATCAGTTAGACAGAATTATTAATGGGTTTCCAAACAGTAGGTATTTAGAAGATGCTCTATTCCAAAGGGCACAAATCAACATGGAAATGACCCGCTATTCAGAAGCTCGGGATGGGTTTTCTGCATTGATTTCCAGTCGGCCAAACAGCCCATTTATTCCGTATGCGCTAGAGGGACGGGCAGTTGCCAACTATTCACTTCAGCAGTATGAGGGTGCCATTGCGGATTATAAACGCATTTTGGACAACCATCCCAATTCCCCGAATGTGGATGCAGCCTTGGTTGGACTACAGGAAAGCCTCACATTACAGGGCAGGGCAGGAGAATTTTCTACTTACCTATCTACCTATAAAAAAACAAATCCGGGAAGCAATAGCCTTCAAGTGTTGGAATTTGAAAATGCGAAAAACCTCTTTTTCAGCCAATCATACCAAGCCTCTATCGGAGCCTTTGAAAACTATTTGAGGAGTTACCCTTCCGTTACACAAGCTCCGGAAGCCCGGTTTTTCATCGGTGACGCATATTTTCGTCTGAACGATAAGGACAAAGCGCTGGAATATTTTTACCAATTGGAAAATGCAAGTGATGCGGCCATAAGGAACAGGGCTATACAACGGATCGGAACATTGGAATTTGAACGAGGAAATTACCAAAAATCCATTCCTTACTTTAGGTCAAGTGGGAAAAATGCTCGCACAAAAGTAGAAGAATATGATGCGTACAACGGGCTTATGGAATCTTTTTTTGCGACTAACAGCTATGATTCAGCTATCTATTATTCAGATAAAGTTACGCAACTTGGGGAGGTGACTCCGGATGCTCTGCCCAAGTCATTGCTTGTAAAGGGGAAATCTCTCCAAGCTGCCGGGAGGACGGATCAGGCAAAGGGAACTTTCGAAGCCCTATATACCGATTTCAAAACCGTTCACGGAGCCGAAGGTCTATATCTGTTGGCATTGATCTTACATGAGGGAGGTCAGTTTAAGGAATCCAATGACCTTATTTTCGACCATTCTCAGGATTTTGGTCCATATGATTTCTGGTATGGTAAGCAGTTTATACTTTTGGCCAAAAATTACATGAAACTTAATGAGGCTTTTCAGGCTAAAGCAACATTGGAATCAGTGGTGGAAAATTCCTCCAATGATTTGGTAAAAGAGGAAGCAAACCAGTTATTACGTTCTATTAATTGACCTATGAAGGCAGCATTAATTATTTGTTTCTATTTGATATCATCGTCCATTTTTCTTATTCCATCACACGCACAGGAGACTAGGGATAGGGGGGAGATTCGGGATACGGAGTTTATCATCAGAAAGGATAGGGTACTTTCGTTACCCCAACAGCCCCGCATTTATGAGAGACCGCCATCCCTGCCTGCTGTAAGTAGCCAAGGCAGTTATGAATACGAGGTAAAGAATTTCCAACTTGATTTACGACCTGTAGAGTTAAACATACAACCGTTTGCCAAATCTTTTGCCAAGCCGGTTACTGAGCAATATCACAGTTTTGTCCGTGCCGGGTTTGGTAACTATATGTCCCCATTAGCGGAAATTTTCGTCAACAGTCTAGAAAGTGACGAGCTATCTTATGGGCTTAAGTTAAAACATCAGGGGTTCTATGAGGGGCCGGTTGATGGGTCCAATTCAGCAGAGGATCATACGTCAATTAAGATTAACGGCAGCATATTTAGAGAGGATATGGAGATATTCGGCGATGTAGGCTATGATAGAGACCGTTACAACTTTTATGGATACACTACCAACCCTGTATTGGAAGCGACTCCATTTGATTTGGATCAGGTATTTAATACCATAAAGGTCCAGTTAGGGGTGCGGAAAATTGAACAACTTGACCTGTTCACCTATGAAGGATCCCTGAATTTCCGGATTTTTAATGACAATTATCTGGCAAGGGAGCATGAAGCAAATATTCAGGCAGCAGTTGGGTTTAGGGCTAATGAGAATCTGGCTGGTGGAATTGCCACACAGCTTTTCTTCACATCCCCGTCCGATGCTTTCTATTCGGATATAAACCGGAATTATTTCAAGCTCCAGCCTTATGCCACGTATACAAATGACAAATTCCGGGTGAAGTTAGGGGCTAGTGTCGTTCAGGAAAATGATATTGTCCCCAACAAGACAAGCGATTTCAATATATTTCCGTTAGCAAAAATAAGCTATCAAATCGATCCAACTTTTGGAGCTTATGCCTCTTATGAAGGAGATGTAATCCGTAACACCTATTATGGGTTTGTTAGGGAAAATCCATTCCTCGGACCAAGTACCCAACTTCGGAATACCATTCAGAATTATGAAATTGATGCTGGCATCACGGGAACTATCAATGGCGAAATTAATTATAAGGCAGGGGTGAAATATGGTAACTTTACCAACATGCATTTCTATGGTAATAGCGAAAATGACAGCACGCGTTTTCAGTTGATCTATGATGATATGAGCCGGGTGTTGAATTACCATATCAGTACGGACTGGAATTACGAAGGGTGGTACCAACTGGAGGCTAGTGCAAACTACTACCAATACACCCTTACGGATTTTTCAAGCCCATGGCACAGACCGGAATGGGAGATTAAACTCCATAATATGTTTCGACCAGACGATAAATGGCTCATCCATGTCAACGCTAATGTAATGGGTGGAATCCCTGTCATAAATTTGGCATCGGATACCACGGATACGTTGCCAGCACTTGTTGATTTACACGCTAAAATAGATTATAGCATTAACACCAGACTTTCAGTTTTTGCCATTGGCAACAACCTCCTTAATCAGTCTTACCAAAGGTTCTGGAATTATCCGGTTCGGGGTATTCAGGGAATTGGCGGTGTTAGTTTTAAGTTTTAGGATTCAATGATAATAGGGATTAATAGGTTTTAAATCCTTCCTCTTATTGGGATGTGAAGGTTTTCCTGTAATTTAGTATATTCATTCAGTTAAATATTTTTATTATGTCCGAAAAAGATTCGTCAAACAAAAATGATCCATCCAATGGGGATGAGGACTTTGGTTTGCCCAAAGTTAAATTTACGCCGATAGGACCTGAGAAGAAAGTACCTGAGAAAAAGACCGTCAATCCGGAAATCAAGGTAAGGAAAACTTCCAAATTAGAAAGCAAGGATTCTGAACGTGAGGAAAAGAAAGGTAACGGTTTTTTAATCATACTTTTGTTGTTGATTGTAGCCCTTGGATTGGGAAGTTTATATTACTTTGGACTCTTTGAATCAAACCAAGTTCCGACCCAGACAGGTGTACCTACTCCGACAGAAATTGAGGCCCCCGCACCTCAGGTAGTCGAAACGGATGATGCTGCCAATGGATTACCTGAGCCTGAGGTGACGGATAATGTACTAACTGAAATTACAAGTAGAGCTGCATCTCCGCGTTACTTCGTGGTAGTGGGCAGTTTTATCGACGATGACCTAGCAAAAGATTACAGTACTAAATTGAATAAGTTAGGTAACCCAACGTTTTTAATTCATCCATATGGTGAGAAAGCCTTTTACAGATTGGCGGTAGCCCAATATGACAACGTGTCGCGGGCCTTGGAAGTGATGGAAGATCAGCAAGGCAATTTTGAGGAAAATTTATGGGTTTTGAAATATTAATAT
>DATHWC010000339.1:0-3522 GCA_035460985.1 Lunatimonas sp. | reverse complement strand
CATCCAGCGTAAAATTGCCGGCAGGGGCCGTGAGTTCAATGATATCCCCTTCATTTACAAAATCATGTAGATGATTACTGATCATTCCGTTGGTATTTGGGTCTTTCCCATACTCCCTTTTCACCGAAATTCTGTAAAATTCCTCACTGGGAACGCTGGAAACACTGTATTGGCGCGCCTGATTGAGGGCAAGTTCAGGTAAAAAAACCTTTATACTTATAAACTGGCCGGGAAGGTGGGGGATCACCTTTCCTTTATCCGCAGGGTACAAATAAAAGGAGGTAATTTCCCGTGATTCCGCTTCTTTTTTCACTACCCTAAACGGACGCCATCCTGTCCATCCTCCTACTTCACTTGTTAATTTCCCGTACATTTTCTGTTCCACACCTATCATTAACTCAGCTAATTGATAGTAGGCGGCTTCCCAGGCATCTAAAATATCCTCAGTAGCACTGCTGCCCAACACCTCTTTGATGGCCGCTATCAGGTGGTTGCCTACAATAGGGTAATGTTCCGGCCTTATTTCCAGGCTGACATGCTTGTGTCCGATCTGGTGCAATGCCGGCATAAGGACTCCGGGATTGGCTATATGTTCGGCATAGGCTAGAATAGCCATGGCTAGGGCTTGCTGCTGTTTTCCATTTTTTTGGTTGCCCATATTGAACATGTTTTTCAACTCCGGATGGTGCTCAAACATTCTTTTATAAAAATGGGTGGTCAGGGTGACCCCATGTTCCTTTAATATGGGGACAGTTGCGCTTATTATTTCTTGCTGCTTTTGATTGATCATTTGATAGTTGATTTGAATCCACTAATATTTCTAATAGTTTGACTTTACGGTCGGTGGCACAAAGGTAGTTAAATATTAAAAAGAATAAAAGGTAAATTTATCTTTTAATTAAAATACCATGAATTTAGATGATTAAATGTGGAAAACTATGCGGAAGGAGATGCTAACGTTAATAGGAGAGGAGTGAGGCAATACGGGATAAAACTAGTGATTTTATCATCCGGTACGGAAGCAACATTAACAACGCCCCCGGAGGAACTAGGAACGGACATTCAGTTCCGTCGGATCAACGAATTGGATTTCAAGATAAGAAAGGAAAGTAAATTTCCACCCCAAAAAGGGATAAAAGTATAAGCTAGAATTTCAAAAAAAATCCAATAGGTTAATTTTTCGGTAGCGTAAAATGAAAGGTACTGCCTTTTCCTAGCTCTGATTCAGCGCCTATTGTCCCAGCATGGATTTCAAGGATGCGCCTGCATGCCGCAAGTCCGATTCCAGTTCCCGGTATACTGTCGTGAGAATGAAGTCTTTTCATAAACCCAAACACGTCGTCGGCATACTCCATCTCAAAGCCGATCCCATTATCCTTTACAAAAACCGTGATTTCACCATCATTTACTTCAAAATGCACCTCTATCACGGGGTCTTTTTCAGACCGGTATTTTATAGCGTTTCCAAAAAGATTCTGAAATAGGCGTACCAGTTGGATCTTGGCCCCGAGAATCTTTGGCATTTCTGGGATTACAAAAGTAGCCTTGCTTTTATTTACTTGATCTTCGATCATCTCTAAAGCAAAATCACAAATTTCATTCAAAGAAACCTGCTCAAATTCAATTTTATTTCCATCAATTTTTGAGTAATCAAGCAGGTCTTTGATCATGAGTTTCATGCGTTGGGTATTGGATTTGATATGCGAAAAATACAATTCCCCGGAACTGCCGGGGGAAAAATAGTTTTTTTCGTCTAGCAAATTCATCAACCCGGTAATTGTATTCAGTGGAGCCTGTAGATCATGGGAGGCAATATAGGCGAATTGTTCAAGCTCTTGGTTTAACCGATTTAATCGCTGAACAGTTTGATCCGCTTTTTCCCTCGCTTTCTTCAATTCCAACTCATATAGCTTACGTTGGGTGATGTCTAGCACGGAGAGCCTATAAAATGAATGTGAATCAGGCCGGTCAAGAATTCGTTTGGCATTGATTAATGCCGGGAGCTTTTGCAATCCTTTTGCTTTAAGCTCCACATTTATTTCGGAAACTTCTCCCTGCATTTGAAGCAGGGGCATGATGTGTGTTTCAAAGTATATCTTCCCTCCCATGCCCAGTAAATCCTGAAAGGATTTTTGAATGACGATTTCCTGCCGTTCATAACCCAGCCAACTTAGCAATGTGGCATTTATATTGACAATGAGTCCGTCTTCGCGTATTGACATATATCCAAATGGTGCATTTTGGTAAAGGTCTTCCGCGTCTTCTAAGAATGGCTGGGTGTTCAATTATCAGTTGTTAAAAAGGTATGTATACTGGATATGACTTGGTCTGGAAATGTTAGGTGAGGACAGTGACCCGAACTGTTCAAAAGAACATACCTGCTGTTGGGTATTTTCTTATGGACAAATTCTCCAACCACCACCGGCGCTATTACATCCGGATGGCACTGGATTATCAAAGTGGGGATCGTAACCTTATGTAAGTCTTCCCTATTATCTCCTAAAAAAGTCACCTTCGCGAAATGCTTGGCGATTTCAGGATTCATATTACAAAAACTGTTCCTAAGTTCTTCCGAATATTCGGGCATTTCCGGATTGCCAATGATTACGGGAGTAATGTAACTAGACCATCCCAGATAATTACTCTCCAGCGTTTCTACCAGTTCGTCAATATCCTGGCTTGTAAATCCCCCAACATATCCATCTTTATTTACGTAGCAGGGTGAGGGTCCAATCAAAACTAATTTTTCAAAAAGGTCAGGACTTTTAATTGCGGCAAGTATGCCAATCATGCTGCTTACCGAGTGACCCACGAAAACCACATTTTGTAGATGCAGTTCGTTACAAATGTCAATGAGATCGTCCGCATACCCTTGGAGAGTACTGTATTTTTCGAAATCATAGGCGCTCTGATCTGATTTCCCCGAGCCTACATGGTCAAACAAAACTATTTTAAAATCTTTTTCAAAAGCAGGAGTGATATATCGCCACATATTTTGATCACATCCAAAGCCATGGGCAAAAACAATCGGCTGCGAACCATTTCCAAAAATGTTTATGTTATTTCTCCGTATTAAATTATTATGCATTTTCAGATTAGGTAGGTCCATTGTTGACTTATAGCCAAGCTTAACGCCTTTCCTCTTAAATTAATTCATTTAATTTAATTTGCAGGCGTCCATTATCCCGCATTTTTCGCAATTCGGGGTTTGGTATCCCGAACCCAGATAAATAGGGTTTGTAATCCTAACCCATCCCCCTAAGCATTTTCCCTTATAAATGCTTCCTCAAAAAATCGGAAGATAAATGCCGGTAGTCACCCGGGCAAGTGTATTCGGCACTATGCTCAATCTTATTTCGAGCTTAATGATTGTAATTGAGGGACTAGATGTTTTGCTCATAAGCAACGCCTTCGCTATTACACATAAAGCAAAGCATAAAAAACAATAGCCTTGCAGACCAAAGGAACGTCAGGGCTATTATTTAGGAAAGATCGCCGTTTAATTCTACAGGCAATTAATAT
>DATHWC010000338.1:0-3179 GCA_035460985.1 Lunatimonas sp. | reverse complement strand
ATCTTCCCAGATCAGTCCCCTCCATTTCTTATTCCATACCGCTGAATTGACCTTGTATTTTTAAGGGGGGCTTAAGCTCCCCTACACACACGCCCATTAACGTAAGTAATCCTCTGCGAACAAGATATTGGTTTTTTGTTTCTGAATAAAGAAACTTGGCTTTTGAACCTATGGTCGAAGATCTGACAGACAAGGAATGGTAAATATTTTTTAAGGGCTCTTGCATCAGTCACAAATTTATTTATAGGTTTAAGGAATGGAAATTACCGTCGAACTCCTCAAAATCTCTTAATCGATAGACTAGCCGCATATAAAAGAATTTACTGACCATAATATCAGTGATAGATGGTTTCTGAATTTGTTTAAAGTTAACTAGCAGCATAAATTTTGGTAATCATGATAACAATTAATAAAAAAAAAAATCACTGTTTTTAATATGTATTTGTGCTAAAATATAAAAGTGAATAAAAGTTATGTCAAAATTATTCATCGCTGTAACAAGTATCCTTACAGGATTGATATTTTCGGTTGAAGCCCAAAACGTGGTCAATGTTCCACTTCCTACCCAAGCCCAGTTGGATTGGCAAAATGCAGAACTCGTAGCTGTTTTCCATTACGACCTGCATGTCTTTGATGGCAAGCGGTATAACCAGGCTAAAAATAGAATCACGCCGATCGAGGATTATAACATATTCAACCCTACAAATCTGGACACCGACCAATGGATAAAAGCCATTAAGGATGCGGGGTTTAAAATCGCCATTTTAACAGCTACCCATGAAACCGGCTTTGCCTTATACCAAAGTGAGGTAAATCCTTATTCACTGAAAGCTGTGAACTGGGAGGAAGGAAAAGGGGATATTGTCAGAGATTTTGTGAATTCCTGTCGTAAATATGGAATACAACCCGGAATATATATTGGTATCCGCTGGAATTCATTTTATGGGGTGCATGATTTTACGGTGCAAGGGAATAATGAATTTGCCCAAAACAGGCAGGCCCATTACAATAAAATGTGCGAGGAGATGGTGCGCGAGATTTGCTCCAATTATGGAGACTTGGCCATCGTATGGTTTGACGGCGGGGCACATGGCCCGGAAAAAGGAGGTCCGGACGTACTTTCCGTTTTTGAAAAACACCAACCCAACGGTATTTTCTACCATAATACCCAACGCGCTGACATCCACTGGGGTGGAAGTGAATCCGGGACGGTCCCTTACCCCAGTTGGAGCACGTATCCTTTTCCATATTCTCATGCAACCAATCAGGAGGTAGTGTATAAAAACGATTTTCAACTGCTTAAGGAGGGGGATCCAAACGGCAACTATTTCATGCCTGCAATGAGTGATGCACCCCTACGAGGCTATAATGGAAGGCATGAGTGGTTTTGGGAACCCGGAGATGAAGAGCATATCTTTCCGTTGGAAAATCTCATGAACATGTATTATAATAGTGTAGGGCATAACACTACACTTATTATTGGACTGACACCTGACGCAGAAGGGTTGCTACCCCAACCCGATGTGCAGCGCTTAAAGGAATGGGGTGATGAAATCAAGAGGCGGTTTAGCACTCCTTTGGCAGCAACTTCGGGAAATGGCAAAAAGCTAGCACTTAAGTTAAATAAAGAGACCAAAATAAATCACATCCTTTTGCGGGAGGATATTTCCAAAGGAGAGCGGGTTAGAGCTTTTCTCTTGGAAGGCAAAACAAAAATTGGGTGGCAATCAATTTTTGAAGGTTCAGTTATCGGACACAAGTTTATCCATGATTTCGAAGATATAGCGCTATCCCAGATCCGCCTAACCATTAAGGAATCAAAGGGAGACCCGATAATACAAGGTTTTGAAGTTTTTTATATAGAAGATTAGAACTATGACACAGATAAAAAAACACATAACGCTCCTTATTTTTTGCACCACCTTATTAATTGTGCTTTTTGCCATTACGGGTTTTAGCACCATGGAAAAAATAAAAGTGGCCTGTGTCGGGGATAGCATTACCTACGGGGCACGCCTTGATGACAGGGACAAAGATTCCTATCCGGCACAACTACAGGCACTTCTTGGGGAAGGTTATTCAGTGGAAAATTTTGGCGTAGGAAGTTTAACCCTTATAAGAAAAGGCATACCTACCGTATGGAATGAGCTACCTAAAATCAAGGAGGCAAACCCGGATATCATCATCATTAGCCTTGGCACGAACGATACCTGCGGCATGGGTACCTGCGGTGACAGAAAATGTTGGGAGTACAAGAATGAATTCGAAAGAGATTACGGTGACCTTATCGATGAATTTTCAGCATTGCCATCAAACCCACAAATCTTCATAGCTGCACCGACACCCATGGTTTTGGAAACCCCAGGACTCAATAGCGAACGAATAGCCGGACTGACAGTCCGCAAACCGAGACTTCAAGAACTTATTGGTATGATAAAAAAGGTTGCAACTGAGAAGAACGTTCACTTTATCGATCTCAATGGGCCGTTGGATCACAGACCAGAGCTGTTTACTGAAAGTGATGGGGTCCATCCTAATACGGACGGTTACAAAGCTATTGCAGAATTGATTATCAATTCATTAACAATATTAAAGCCCTTTAAATCGTCTTGATAATCCTTTACGATCCTATTATGTACTTCGAACGCCTGCAAGTTGCGGTATTTGCTTTGGAAAGGAAAATTATTAAATCATCTTAGATTAAAAAAATCTTTCATTGATAGAGGATCAACAAGTCATGGGACTTTTGCTAAAAAACAAGCTCGATGATGAATTTGAAGTTATCTTAAACCTCAATTGGCTGGAAGGATTAACCTGGATCATGGAGGGAAATATACCTCATGTTTAAGTTGACTGACGACCCTAGAATTACTGGATTTGGCATGTTTTTAAGAAAAATATTTAGGAAACCGAAAACAAAAATTTTTATGGAACTTTGTCCTGCGTTCAGTGTAAAAAATTGGAAAGAGAACATCTCGTTTTCTTTAACTCAAAAAAGGAAGCCCTTCAAAAAACGGTTATTGCCCCTGAAGTCACTGTTTGAAAAAACAATATCAAAAATGAAAACATGGAATTATTCGACTATCAAATTGACAAAACAAAGAATTGGTTGCCTAGGGATGGCACGGTCAATTACTTTGGAAAGTTATTCTCAGCCCAGGAAGCCAATCATTATTTTG
>DATHWC010000337.1:0-3804 GCA_035460985.1 Lunatimonas sp. | reverse complement strand
TTGAATCGATCATTGACCTGTGTTTTCAGGATAAGAAAAATGAGGGTACTATTTTGAACTTTTCCCTGCTTCGAAGAATTGGCGATTGCGAATACAACATAGCTGTAGGTCGCGACGAAATATTAACATCATTGACCTACTATAACGAGCTGCCCGCATGAAAACCATCTCGCTACCCCATAAAAATCGCTTTGGTACGGTAGAGATTCCTCTCCCTTCGTCCAAAAGTGAAAGCAACCGGGTCTTGATCATTAATGCCCTTACCCGAGGCAAAAACAAACTTTCCAATTTGGCTGAAGCCCGGGACACCCAGACCATGATCCGTCTTCTTGAAGAAGACCCTAACATCTATGATGTATTGGATGCGGGGACTACCATGCGCTTTTTGACGGCTTATGCGGCACTGAATGGCCGCAGGAAAATACTTACCGGTACCCCCCGCATGTGCGAAAGGCCAATAGGAATCCTAGTAGATGCATTAAGACAATTGGGTGCGGAAATCGAATACTTGGGTAAAGAGGGATATCCTCCGCTGAAAACGAAAGGATTTGATAAGCAACTTACAAATAAAATCCAAATTAGGGGCGATGTCAGCAGCCAATATATCTCAGCTTTACTGATGAACGGCCCATTGCTTCCTGATGGGTTGACACTGGAGCTTACCGGAAAAATCGGATCGCAGACTTATATTGAAATGACGCTTGAACTGATGAAGGCTTTCGGAATCTCCTACAGCTTCGAAGGGAATGTCATACACATTGCCCATCAAGCGTATGTTCCCACTGCCTTTGCTGTCGAAAGCGACTGGTCTGGCGCCAGCTATTGGTTTAGCTTATTGGCATGTGCCGACGAAGGTTTGCTTTATCTGAAGGGTCTCAAACAAAACAGCTTGCAGGGAGATTCCCGAATTGTGGAAATCATGGATAAGTTGGGAATCGAAAGCCAATTTGACGCGATGGGGGTAAAACTCTCCAAGAAACCTATTGAAGGAATTGACAGGATTGACTTCACGCATTGTCCAGATTTGGCCCAAACGGTGGCCGTCACCTGTGCCCTGCTTGGACAGAAAGTAGAATTTAGCGGATTGGAAAGTCTGCGGATTAAGGAAACAGACCGCATCTATGCCCTCCAACAGGAATTGGCAAAGATTAATGCAGGGCTGGTGGAAGGTGAAGACGAGGTTTTTACCGTGATGCCATCAACAGATCTGCCATCTACTGTGCAAATACATACCTATGACGACCATCGTATGGCGATGGCCTTTATGCCATTACTGACCAAGATGGAAGTGACTTTCGATGATCCGGAAGTTGTCAACAAATCTTACCCCAGCTTCTGGAAACATTGTTCCTTATTAGAGGTCGATCTTCAGGTAAATTGATTAACTCGGAGCATCTAATTTCTATATCATTCGATGAAAGGGCTAAATGCAATTGTCCTGTTGGTGATTTCCAACGCGTTTATGACGATGGCTTGGTACGGTCACCTGAAATTTAAAGAGTTAAAATGGTTTGAGAATCTGGGTTTAACTTCAATCGTCTTTATCAGTTGGGGGATTGCCTTATTTGAGTATTTATTTCAGGTTCCGGCCAACCGACTTGGATATAAGGAATATGGAGGACCTTTCTCACTTGTAGAATTAAAGGTGATTCAGGAAGTCATTACCCTAGTCGTCTTTATGTTGTTTACCTTCTTGTTTTTCAAAAACGAAAGCTTTCGCTGGAACCACCTAGTAGGTTTCGGTTTTCTGGTTTTGGCAGTTTATTTTATCTTTAAAAAATGACCTTGAAAACGAAAAAATTAACTATAGCCATCCAGGGCATCCCGGGATCCTTTCACCATCAAGTTGCCCAACAGTATTTTGGGGAAGATATAAAAGTTGGGGGATACCATACTTTTGAAGAGGTAGCCAAAAGCGTTGAAAACGAAACGGCAGACTTTGCCGTGATGGCCATAGAAAACTCGATTGCTGGGGCTATTCTCCCTAATTATGACATCATTGACCGACACGGTCTTTATGTATTTGACGAATATTACTTACCCATATCACATAATCTGCTTACTTGGCCGGGACAAAAGATCGAAGATATTCATGAGGTTCGCTCCCACCCAATGGCCATCTTGCAGTGTAAGGTTTTTTTTGCAAAGTACCCCCACATCACGCTGGTGGATGATGTAGACACGGCCTATGTAGCTAAAGTAATCGCCGATGGGCAAAAACTTGGGGTAGGTGCCATCGCAAGCCCTAAAGCGGCGGATTTTTATGGACTGGAAATCCTTGCCGCAAACATTCAGACCGTGCAGAATAACTTTACCCGGTTTATCCTTCTCCAAAAGGAAAAGCCGGTGCTCAAGGAAATTCCTACCAAGGCGTCTTTAAAAATTACCATCCACAACCAGAAAGGCGGCTTGGCCAAGTTGTTGACCCTGATGAGTGAACATGACCTGGACCTTACCAAAATACAGTCCATACCAGTCATCAACAAGCCCTGGGAGTACGCATTTTTTATCGATACGCTCATAGGCGATTATGACCGCTACCAAGAGGCAATTGGGTTGATAAATGAAAGCTTTGGGGTGGTAAAGATCTTTGGGGAATATCAAAACAGAAAAGGATGAAAGGATTTTCCAAGCGGCTCGGAGAAGTCAAGGAATATTATTTCTCCTCTAAATTAAAAGAAGTGCAGACCCTGCGGGAGGCCGGACACCAAATTATTAACATGGGCATTGGCAGTCCGGATTTGCCGCCCCATCCATCTGTTACCGAAGCACTCAAAACTTCCGCAAGCAATCCGACTGCACATGGGTATCAGTCTTATATCGGAAGCCCTGCTTTAAGAGCTGCATTTTCCAACTTTTATTCCGACTGGTATGGTGTACCTCTTGACCCAGAAAGTGAAATATTGCCACTCATGGGATCCAAAGAGGGCATTATGCATATTTCCATGGCGTTTTTGGATGAAGGGGATGAGGTCTTGATTCCAAACCCCGGATACCCTACCTATACCTCGGTCACTAAGCTCTTGAATGCGAAACCTGTCTTCTACCCGCTTACGGAAGAGCGAGACTGGGAACCGGATTTGGATGAACTTGAGCATATGGACCTGAGTCAAGTGAAGTTGATGTGGGTAAATTACCCGCATATGCCTACAGGTGCCGCTGGAAGTTTGGAGATGTTTGGACGGCTGCTCGCCTTTGCGAAGAAACACCATATCCTGATTGTAAATGATAATCCTTACAGCTTTGTTTTGTATGAGAACCCTATGAGCATCCTATCCCTGCCCGATGCAAAAGAGTATGCAATGGAATTAAATTCGTTGAGTAAGACTTTTAATATTCCCGGTTGGCGGGTGGGCATGCTGGCTGGCAAAAAGGAGTATCTTCAAGCGGTCCTCCGGGTGAAAAGCAACATGGACTCGGGAATGTTTCTGGGGATTCAGGAAGGTGCCGTGGCGGCATTGAAGCTAGGTAGGGAATGGTTTGGCCAAAATAATGCGATATATGCCAGACGGAGAGAATTGGTTTGGCAGTTGGCGGAAGCAATGGGCTTAACTATTCTAAAACAACCAGGCGGAATGTTTGTATGGACCAAGGTTCCCGAAGGGGTCGATGCCTTGGAACTTGTCGACCATCTTCTCTATGAAAAGCATATCTTCGTAACACCCGGAATGATTTTCGGCAGTGCGGGCGAGGGGTATATCCGATTTTCCCTGTGTGTACCGGAAGAAAGAATTCTGCAAGCCAAACAAAGGATAGTCAAATAAATAATGAAATAACTATTGAATTTATAACCCACATAGCCCA
>DATHWC010000336.1:0-4024 GCA_035460985.1 Lunatimonas sp. | reverse complement strand
TCCCAGCCCTCCCCCTGACATGTGGGGAACACAAGTTTTTCCAAATGAATCTGCCATCAGGGCAACTTTCATGGAACGGATATATCCTCCGAAATAATAGTTATCGGGTTGGACGATTTCAAGACCATCATTGGCAATAAGCCATCGAAAATTGTAAAAGCTTTGGTCCTGCTCGCCATTCGCAATGGGTATCTTAAGAGCATCGGAAACGGCTTTGATGTCTTCAAAATGCCAGTATAAAACAGGTTCCTCGAAATAACTAAATTCGTACTCTTCCAACAGTCTTCCGATTTTTATGGCTCCCTCCACGTCATAATACCCATTTGAATCCGCATAAAGAGAAAAATCACTGCCATAATGTTCGCGTACCATCGGGATCAATTTTTCCGACTTTCCGGGCAACCCCGCATAATGTATATCCGTGGTCCCCGCATGAAGGTATCCAATTTTGATTTTTACTGCGTTTACATCATATTGAGCCACCGTTTCCTTTATTTTTTCAAAATGTTCCTCAAGGGGTAAATGACGGAATTCAGTTGCCATATACACTGGAACTTCTGTATTATGAATATCGCCAATAAGCTGTCCCATGGACTTATTGGAAATTTTTCCCAGCATGTCTAGTATTGCAAATTCAATGGTTGCCAAGGGAATGCCGAGAGACCTTCCATTATACCTAAAATTAAACTTATAATAATACACCCTCTCTAAAATAAGATCCAGTTCCCGGGCATCCTGACCAATGAAAAAAGGCTGCAGATTAGTAACAAACATTGGCCAAAGTACGCTGAGTTCTGCATGACCCACAGATATTCCCTCGGCCCCATCCTGGGAACGAACCCGGCAAATGAAGCTGTTTTCCGATCGTAACAGCTCCAAAGTTTCTATTATAATTGGAGTAGCAAACAATTCTTTTTTTAATATTGGCGTATTCAATATCTCATCAAGCCTTGCGTATCTGGAGATTAAATTAGTCCTGGAATCGTCTTTTAAATCATTTGCGCAGGAGGATAGGCCTAATGTAGATGCTGACAAACCACCCAGCATCGCATTGGAAATAAATTTTCGTCTATTGTTTTTCATAATTTCTATTTTGGGTTGTAGGCTCGAAGATAGATTTTTTGGCAATTTCAATATCCCGTGTAACTTGGGGGCTGAGGGAAAAGGTTTACCACTATACCCTGACCATATCTGGAATCGAAAGCACTGCTGAAAATTTCATCCGAAGCATCCGGCTGGTATAATAACCTGCCCCATACTTTATAAAACAACCATTGTTTTTCAAAGGCATATTGCCAAGTTTTTATGGAGGAAGGTTTGTGGGAGTAATCTATTGCCGGGATATAGCCCTCCGATCCTATAAAGTAACCATTGCCAAATTTCTTCATTTTACAGGTATTCGGATTCAAGATAAACCGCCGCAAAATCTTCCAGTTTTTCGATTTCAATCGTTACAAATCCAGGCTCTCCAGTTACTTTTATAGCACCCTGATTCCTCAGTATTTTATGGGATATAAGTTGTTGGCCCGGAAGGGGCAATCTGAAGCTAATTTGATGTACAGGAATCAACTCCCTAGTGGGTCGTTTTGGCCCAGAACTAGTATTTACCAAGGAAAAAACATACTTTCCGGGTGTCTCCCTAGACCTTGTCCACCCCATATGTACAGAAGACGGGGCATTGCTCTTGGGAAGATTTTCTTCTCCGACTAAATAGTTTACTGCTCTGGCCAACACATTTCTGGCATCACCATGTCCCATTTGATGAACGGTGACATCGGGCTGATTGGCAAAATAGATAACCTTTCCCTTTCCAACCTCATTTTCCACTATGGTGGGGTACTCACTGGAAAGTTGCTCCACCCAGGCCTTGTCGGGTGGTTGGTTATGCACCGTGGGCACCACATGGCAGATTACCTTGGCAGTGGACAGGGGTTTGGTTTTTAAGGTATAGGCATATTGATGGAGCAGTTGGGTTTTTGCGGCATCCTCCGCTACCAATGGATGGGTGGGTGCCGAAATAAATTGGTAATTGTCCTTTCTGGTGTTCCATCTTTCTCCACCATAATTCACCCCAAATAGCTGGGACAACGCAAAATCTTTTCTGGGGTTTCCTTCTTGGTCCATGAGGCTTGTCGCATAGGTGGCCATCACCTTTCCTCCTCCATTAACATAGGCCGTCAGGAGTTTCACCTCTTCCTCTGCCATACAATGCACATTGGGAAGAATGACCAGGTTGTATTCTTTCAGCTTTTCCGCACTGACTTGTTCAGAAAGGATAAAATCATGGGGAATGTGGTTTTCTATCAGTACCGTCTCAATGCCCTTAATCGCATCCCCAAAATGTTCCTCTTCCTCCAGTTCATTTCTGTAATGCAGGCGGGTGGGTCGGGAATAATAAATCCCAATCCTGGAAACGGGTACATGTCCGGCCAGTAAATCCGCATGTGCTTTCACAAAATGGTTGGCATCCTCTTCCACGTAGGCATTTCTCGTGTCATAGGCAATGGTGGGCACGTTGGTGAAGTAGCAGTTCCAAAACCTGCCCCCAACCGATAGGATTTCCCAAAGCCAAATTTTAACATCCAAAGAAGGCTCGATAACCAACCTATGTGAGGTACCATTGCCGCCATACATGACCACCGCTTCCCTTTCGGGAGCCACCGATTTGAGAAATTTGATGATGGACTGTGCGTAATTGTAGTCTTCATAGTGAATTTCATCCGCATTTTCAGTAAGGAAGGCAACGCTTACCAAAATGTCAAAATGGTCGAAGGCATTTTTCAGGTCTATGCCGTTATTTACCCTACGCCCTACCTCATACATGCTGAACACCTCAGCGGTGTACACCTTATCCTCCCCGAAGGATTTAATGGTTTTCTTTATTTTGTCCATATAGGTGTCCGCTGCATGGCGTTTCCAGCCCATATAGGCGTCTAGCTCTTCCGGGGAAGATTCTCCAATTACCGGAAGCTCCCTGCCATTGTAGGCGTTGTAAGCTTCCTGACAATAAGGACAGTAACAGATGCCGTCATACCCTGGACTATTGTGCCAAATACCGTCCAAATCATATGCCTCCAACACCTTGATTATATATTCGTTGGCATAGTCGTTTCGGTAGGGTGTGTTGTAGCATGCAATGTGAAGATGAGGTTTGGTATAGGTCATCATCATAGGACGATGATCCCTGTTTTTGGCAAACCAATCGGGAAACTTTTCATAGACTTCCGGTACCACACCTCTAAAATCCACTCGCCCCATTATCCGGATGCCTTTAGCCTTACAGGCGGTGCTGATCTCCTTGAGAATGTCCCTACCGTTCAAAAAGGGATTTAGGTTGGCCGCAGGCAAGGGATTTTGCCAAAAATCAGTAATGCCACCGGCATTGACGCAAAGTGCATTTGCCCCCGATTTCAACACATAGTCGGTCACTATGTCCACATCATAGTCCTGGGCGTCTGTCTCCCTTAATACTGTATGCATGATGCGAAGGGGCTGCTGAAACCATGGAAGATCCTGTCTCAAGGACAAATTTTTCGGGCTCCCCTGATCCGACATGGCTGGAAAAAACCACATCCCTCCCATAAACACTGCTCCTGCCTTGATGAAATCTCTTCTACTTTTTGATTCAAGATCGATATCCTTATATATACCCATAAAACTCCTGTTGCGTTCTTAATTTTCCACCTATACCAAATTGATCTACAGCTTTTACAGCCTTATCCCCCAGTATAAGTATTTTTATCAATTTTGATACGCAAAAAAAGCAAAAGAGCAAGGGATAGGGAAATATCCAAGCATACCTCGAGTTAAAAAGAAGGTGGGTCATTGTAATGGGGTATATTGTCAAAGCCTGTTAGAAACTATCCTAAAATTGCTCAAGAATGCCTCAATTACCAAATAATTTTACATGAAATCGAGCATGACGCAAGCGACGCACGGAGGATGATTATAATTGTGAGATTCCATGTGGCCATTAAAAAACAATTATAAACACATGAAATCGAGCATGACGAAAACGTCACAC
>DATHWC010000335.1:0-2559 GCA_035460985.1 Lunatimonas sp. | reverse complement strand
GTTACAGAAGTAAAAGATAGAAACTATTTTAAATCCATTTACTTCCGTGAGCCGGGAGGAGTATTATTTGAGGTGGCTACGGACGAACCTGGGTTTGCTATCGATGAGGATATTGACCACCTCGGTGAAGATCTCAAACTTCCGGACTGGGCAGAAGCGAAACGCGAGTTGATTTCCAAAAATTTAGCTCCAATTACCCTTGATCTCAAGAAGTATGATTAACGTTCTAGAAAAGGGTGAACCCCTTAAAACTGCAAAAAAAGTGGCTATTATGGTCCATGGAAGAGGTTCTTCCGGAAGCCAAATCGTTTCTTTGGCAGAGCACTTGAACTTGGACAATTTTGCCCTATTGGCTCCCCAAGCAGTTGGAAACGCTTGGTACCCCTACAGCTTTATGGCCCCTAGGGAAAACAACCAACCCGATTTGGACCAAGCGTTGGCACAATTGCATGCACTTGTTCAACATTGTTTGGACAATGGAAAATCTACAGATCAATTATACATAATCGGGTTTTCCCAGGGGGCCTGTCTTGCGTTGGAATATGCCGCACGTAACCCGGAAAAATACGGCGGAATTATCGCGTTTACAGGAGGTTTGATTGGGGAAACTTTAGATCTAAATCTATATAAGGGTAACTTTGAGCAAACGCCTGTGTTCATCGGATCCAGCCATCGGGATATGCATGTCCCCCTTCAACGGATAAAAGCATCAGAGGAAATTCTAGAAGATATGGGTGCTAATGTCAAGACCCTGATTTTTCCCGATACCTATCATACCATACGGGAAGAAGAAATTGAATGGGTGAATCAACATGTTTTAATTTAATTGATTCTATTTTTTGTTGATCAAAGCTATTCGAATTTAAAACCTTTGTTGTCTTACAGACCTCGAAGGTTTTTTTATTTATGGATACATTAAGTTTCCTTATTGAGGGGGTAGAGACCTTCGAGGTTTAAAAAAACCTCAAAGGTCGGTCACCTCTAACCTTTGAGGTCTTCCAGACCTCGAAGGTTTTTCAACCAACCACCATAAAGAATTTTGCGGCGACTAAAATGGATTAGTTTATTAGATTCAATTTCCTGTTGACGTTTATCGAAGCACTCGCAGTAGAAAACAATTTCTGGTATAATACTCTGTTACTAGTAATTAGACCTTCGAGTTTTGAAAAAAACCCCAAAGGTCTAATAATCTAATTGTCGTCCTCCAAAAACGGATATTTATAGTCCTTTGGACTGACAAAAGTCTCCTTAATAGTCCGCGGTGAGACCCAGCGGAGAAGATTAATCATGGAGCCAGCTTTGTCGTTGGTTCCAGAGGCCCTGGATCCTCCAAATGGTTGTTGACCTACTACCGCTCCAGTTGGTTTATCGTTGACGTAGAAATTGCCCGCCGCATGCCGTAACTTCACGGTTGCCAATTCTATGGCGTACCGATCCTGCGAAAAAATCGCACCTGTCAATGCATAGGGAGAGGTCTGATCCACAAGCTCAAGAGCTTCCTCAAAATGCTCCGCATTATACACATAGATAGTAAGAACCGGACCAAAGATTTCCTCCTGCATAGTCTTGTACATGGGGTCTTGTACCAACAGAACAGTCGGGGTGATAAAGTAGCCTTTCGATTTGTCAAAGGTACCACCTGCGATAACCTCCACTCCTTCGGTGGCTTTAGCCTCATCGATATAGCCAGTGATTTTGTCAAAGGATTTTTCATCAATCACAGCATTGATGAAATTCCCGAAGTCCTCGGTACCGCCCATTTTCATACTTTCCAAATCAGCAACCAAGAAATTTTTTACCTCATCCCATAGGTTAGAAGGGATGTAGGCCCGTGAAGCAGCCGAACATTTTTGTCCCTGATATTCAAATGCACCTCTAGCCAAAGCCGTAGAAACCGCTTTAGGGTGTGCTGATTTATGGGCTATGACAAAATCTTTACCACCCGTCTCGCCTACTATGCGGGGATAGGTTTTATATTTATGGATGTTTTCGCCGATGGTTTTCCAAATGGTCTGAAAAACTCCCGTGGATCCGGTAAAGTGAATCCCGGCAAAGTCCTTGTGCTTGAATATCACTTCTCCGGCTTCCGGGCCGTGCACATAGATGAGATTTATTACACCGTCAGGAACCCCCGCCTCCTTAAAAATCTCCATTAGCACATTGGCCGAATAAATCTGGGTATAGGCTGGCTTCCAAACCACTGTATTTCCCATCATCGCAGGTGCTGTCGGCAAGTTACCCGCAATGGCTGTAAAATTAAATGGGGTAAGAGCAAATATAAATCCTTCCAATGGCCGCTGCTCCACCCTATTCCAAACTCCCTGATCATTTTTGGGAGGCTGTTGGGAATATATCTCTGTCATGTACTGTACGTTAAACCGGAGAAAATCTATGATTTCGCAGGCCGCGTCAATTTCTGCTTGAAAGGCATTTTTTGATTGGCCAAGCATGGTCGCCGCATTCAATTTGTCCCGATATGGTCCCGAAATTAGCTCTGCGGCTTTTAAGAAAATAGCGGCCCGTTGCTCCCACTGCATATTTTCCCAAGCGAATTTAGCT
>DATHWC010000334.1:0-4508 GCA_035460985.1 Lunatimonas sp. | reverse complement strand
GAATCACTGACCTTATTGACCGAAAAAGCACTTTGGATTCCCGCCACGAAACGGCTGTTCCTAGCTGACACCCATTTTGGAAAGGCCGGCCACTTTAGGAAAGCAGGGATTCCCATACCTGAAGAAATCCATACATCTGATTTTCACAAGCTGGGAAATCTGTTGGCCAATCTTCAGCCTAGTGAAGTATATATCCTGGGGGATTTGTTTCACAGTGACTGGAATGGAGAATGGGATGCGGTCAAAGCATTTTTCCTTAATTATTCCGACATTGACTTTCATTTGATTCTGGGAAATCATGATATTTTAAAACCATTTCAATACCGTCAGACTGTTTTACAGGTTCATGAAACAGGTTTGATAGTGGATGAGTTTATCCTTAGCCACGAGCCTTTGGCCGTCATTCCAGCCGGAAAATTAAATCTATGTGGCCACCTGCACCCCGGAATCCGTCTTCGCGGAATGGGCCGACAGCACCTCCGTCTTCCCTGTTATTTCCTTCGAAAAGACCAACTCATACTGCCGGCATTTGGTAGGTTTACCGGGTCAGCTCCCGTATCGGTAATGGCAGGTGACCGTATCTATGCCATTACCCCAAACAAAGTAATTCCATTGAATTTGTCTGATAAGGTTGGTTAAGTTGCGATACCTGTTTAATTTTGACTTCAAATTCCGTTACCATGAGTAAGATTCATCGAAAAAAGACAAGGTTGGGAAGCTACAAATTTGTCAGCGTGCTGTTTAGCATCACCTTGTCCTTATTCATTACAGGATTGGTCGGATTAATCATTATTCAGGCCAAAACCTTGACCTCTATTATCCGGGAAAATATTGAAATTCAGGTTTTTCTCAACAAAAACCTACAAAAAACAGACGTAGACCGCATTACCAACCTGCTTCAGCAAAAGCCTTACATTTTGGATAAAGATGGAACCAAACGCTTTGTATATATTTCAAAAGAGGAAGCCGCGACGGTTTTTATGGACGAAGTGGGCGAGGATTTTACCCAGTTTATCAACGACAATCCACTCAGGGATACTTTTACTTTCTCAGTCGCCGAGGATTACCAAACTGCTGAACTGATCGAAGATATCGTCGCCGAACTTCAGGCTATTGACGGGGTTTTTGAAGTTACCTATATGAGTGATTTGGTTGAGTCCATCAATAAAAACCTGTTGAAAGTAAGCTTGGTGCTTGGTGCCTTTATCCTAATCCTATTGGTCACTGTCATTATACTTATTAACAATACGATACGGCTGGCCTTATTCTCACAACGATTTCTAATCAGAAGCATGCAACTGGTGGGAGCCACCAAAGGGTTTATCCGAAAGCCTTTTCTGTTACGGGCATTTCTTTACGGAGCATTAGGCGGACTTCTTGCCTCTGCCCTGCTTTTTGGCCTTATGGAATACGGGAAGCAGGTCATAGACGGATTCAACCTACTTTATAATTTGAAATGGCTACTTATCCTGTTTGGGGGGCTGGTGTTTTTGGGTGCCTTCCTTTCCTTTTTCAGTACCTTAAAATCTGTAAATAAATACCTCAACATGTCCTTGGACGAACTTTATTAAAGTATGCAAAAAGATTCTTTCCCTTTTAACAGAAAAAATTATCAGTTGATGTTGATTGGCCTAGCCATCATAGTTGCTGGATTTACTATCATCGGCTTGGATGGAGAGCAGCATGGGTTTGGCTTTATGGGTCTGACTTTGGGACCCATCGTTACCTTAGCGGGATTTCTTTTCCAATTTTACGCCATCTTTTATCGACCGCATCAAAATAAATGACAGTATTTGAAGCAATTATCCTTGGAATCGTTCAGGGATTGACAGAATTTTTACCAGTTTCGTCCAGCGGGCATCTTGAAATAGCAGGAGTTTTATTGGGATCATCCTCCCTTCCGGAAGAAAATTTGATGTTTACCATTGTGGTGCATTTTGCCACTGCCCTGAGTACCATAGTTGTATTCAGAAAGGATATTGGGGAAATTTTAATGGGACTGTTCCAATTTAAATGGAATGAAGAAACTGCCTTTTCCTTCCGGATTATTTTATCCATGGTACCGGCAGTGATTATCGGTTTGTTTTTCGAAGAAGAACTTGAGCAACTTTTTGGCGGAAAAATCGTCTTTGTTGGTTCCATGCTGCTGATTACGGCGCTATTGCTTTTCTTGGCGGACAGGGCCAAGGATACTGGAAAACCTGTGACGACACTAAACGCCGTTATCATCGGGTTTGCACAGGCTGTGGCGATGCTGCCAGGCATATCCCGCTCCGGAGCCACCATCTCTACCTCCGTGCTTCTGGGCATAGACAAGGGAAAAGCGGCCCGTTTTTCTTTTTTGATGGTCTTACCTCTAATCATCGGTAAAATCGGCAAGGATTTGTTGGACGGTGGATTGACTTATACCAGTGAGGAATTCGTACCATTATCCATAGCTTTTACCTCGGCTTTTATCGCCGGTCTGGCAGCCTGTACTTGGATGATTCAGTTGGTGAAAAAGAGTAAGTTAACTATTTTTGCCGTTTATTGTACCATCGTAGGATTGATTGCGATCGTTGCGGGACTATTGATGTAACCATGGAAGAAGGAATCGTATTTTTAGTTGATAAACCCTATGAATGGACCTCTTTTGACGTGGTCAAAAAAATAAGGAACGCGCTAAAAATCAAAAAAGTCGGTCACGCGGGTACGCTTGATCCGTTGGCGACGGGATTGTTGATAATATGTGCCGGAAAAATGACCAAACAAATTGACACCTTCCAGCAGCAGGAAAAAGAATACACGGGTACCTTCGTGATTGGTAAAACCACCGAATCCTTTGACTTGGAAAAAGAGGTAGAAGATGTAGCGGATGTTTCCCATATTACCGAGTCGGATATACTCGCAGCCGTAACGCGGCTCACAGGTGATATCCAACAAATACCCCCTATGCATTCGGCCATCCGTAAAGACGGCAAACGGGTCTACGAATCAGCACGGAAAGGCATAACACTTGAATTGGATGCCAGGTCAGTCACTGTTCATACATTTGAAATTACGGGTATCTCACTGCCGGAGGTTCATTTTCGAATCGTATGTACCAAGGGTACTTATATCCGAAGCCTGGCCCGGGACTTGGGTGAACTCTTGGGGGTTGGGGCTTATCTGTCTGCGTTGATCAGAACCCGTATCGGAAAGTTTAGACTGGAGGATGCGGATAACCTTCCTGAGTTGATCGAAAAAATAAAAGGTGGACTTCATGAAAATCTATCATAACTTTAATGATTTTCAACCCATCCCCCATGCAGTGGTTACCATCGGGACCTTTGACGGAGTACACCTTGGCCACCAGAAAATCCTGAATAGACTGCGCATCCTTGCGGATCAGTCTCATGGAGAAACGGTATTGATTACCTTTTGGCCCCATCCCCGAATGGTACTTCGTCCGGATAGCCACAATATCAAGCTACTTTCTACTTTTGAGGAAAAAAACAGGTTGCTAGAGGAATTTGGGATAGATTATCTGGTAAGCATACCCTTTACAAAAGCGTTTTCGGAGACCTCCTCAGAGGAGTTTATCCACCATATTCTAATAGAAAAAATCCAGACCAAAGTCTTGGTAATCGGGTATGACCATAAATTCGGCAAGGGGCGTGAAGGCGGATTTGAACACCTGCATGCCAACCAGGAAAGATATGGGTTCGAATTGGAAGAGATCCCCCGGGAAGACATTGATTCGATCGGCATCAGCAGCACCAAAATCCGGCAGGCCCTTGAAACGGGAGATGTTGTTTCCGCCAATAATTTTCTGGGGCGACCCTATGCCCTCAGGGGAAAGGTCATCCAAGGAAATCAGATAGGTCGGTCTATCGGATTTCCCACCGCCAATATCGAAATTGCAGACGTAAACAAGCTTATTCCCGGTGATGGAGCCTATATCGTCCAGGCTTTCGTGGAAGGGAAGACCGTCAACGGCATATTGAATATCGGCCACCGTCCTACCCTCAGCGGATTGAATAAAACCATTGAAGTCCATTTGTTTGATTTCGACAGGACCATCTATGGCGTAGATATTGATATTTCGTTTTTGGAATTTTTAAGGCCGGAGAAAAAGTTTTCAGATTTGGCTGAGTTGAAAGAGCAGTTGGAAAAGGATAGAATTAGGGCGAGGGCGTTTTTTGATGCTAGATGATGGGAGGGAAATATTGTAGAAATATGGTGGAAATATCGTAGAAATAAGGCCTACGGCCGATATATTGGTTACCATAGTTAATGGATTCAGCATCCAAGTGGAGTTGATCCATTTCAATTCCCTGTATCCAAACATAAAGGACAAGGTAGTTTGATCAGATTTTTTATAACTAGAAATCGGCTCCGGTCGTAGCCCCCTAAATCCCCCTGAAGGGGGACTAAATGCCCAATTCGTCTTCGATTAGGACCAAATGCACCTGTCTAATTTTAAGATAAATTTGATGGAGATGGAAAATTGCTTCAAATATAGTGTCGCCGCGCTAAGACGCCAGACC
>DATHWC010000333.1:0-9215 GCA_035460985.1 Lunatimonas sp. | reverse complement strand
GATGGACTCTTAAATACCGAGGATATGGAAATTGCCAAAGCCGATGCTGTTTCGTTTCAGCAACAGGTCATCAGTTCATCTTCAGATGAAGAAAAAATGCAATTATTGACATTGTCTTCGGGTGTTTTAGGGTTCGCCCATTTTGTAGAAAATGGCGGGATCGAAATGATAAGAGAGTCTTTAGGCGTCCATTTAAATAAGAGTAGAATTCCAAATAATCGATTTGGAAATTGTTCAGTAAGCATGAGAAATGTTTGGCTGGGTGCAGTTGTAGGAGGAGGAGTAGGTGCAATAGGAGGAGCAAAGGTAGGTTGTGCAGGAGGGTTGGTTGGTGGTCCGCTCGGGGCAGCAGGAGGTTGTGTGGGCGGTGCAGTTATGGGGGGAGCCTCTGGATTTATATCGGGTGCGCTAATGACTGCTGGAGCAGAATTGTTGGGAAGTTGTTTTAGATAATTTGAAAGGTTATGAAAAGAACGATAAAAGTGCTATTTGGTCTTCCATTCGATATAATTTGGATGTCAATATTGTTTATGTGGTTGATGCCATTCGGTACGTTTGATTATCTAGAAATAGGATTTTATTTGTCGATATTTCAAGCCGTTTTAATAACGATTCTGACTAGGATTCTATTAAAAAAATACCAAAAGGATTATAAAGGTTATTAGTAGAGGTTTTATCAACCCTAATGAGTGGTTTGACATAAGTCTAAAATAAAGCCCTGAATGACAGAAATATCATTCCGGGCTTTATTTGAATATTCGGTGCCTTCATGCTCGTTGTAGAATACCGATACTCCGCCATCTTTGGGTGTAGTATCCACTGATTATTGCCGATTTCTTCAAAAAGGGCAATTTTCATAGTGCAATGGCTATACGACGCCATGTCTTGGAAAACGTCAAAAAAAGTTAGCGAGCCTGTTCCTCAAAACCCTGAATCTGTCAATTCTATCAATTTCTTTCGCAAATTTCCTTTAGTTTGTCCAAAGCTTTCGGGTATGTTTTGTTGAAATAATCGACGTACGAATCGGTAGTGTCCTGGGTGACTGTTACCAGGGTTCCCTGTTCGGTTTCCTTAAACGAATAATTTTCCAACGCGCCTTTCCAAACTTCCGCCGCAGGACCTTCTGTCAACTCCTGGCCGCCTTCCACTACGCCAATATGCTCTATCGAAATCAGTTTTTGAGGCAAATTCTCTTTGATTTGGCTAAGCATGCCCACTAAGGAGCCGTTTTCATCTTTGGTAAGGAAACGGATAGCCGCACCTTTTTCCCAGCTGCCTATATAGTATGAATTCGGTGAAAATACAGCCGTCCATTCACTAAACCTTTCCATCATGGCTGAATAAACCGTATTAACCGGAGCCTTGATCAAAATTGTAAAATAGAGGAGAGTAAAGGCAGATTGAGATTCGGTGTATTTTTTAAAATTATCCAAAATCGCCTGCCATCCCTGTTGTTGCATTTCAAGAGGGAATTCTCCCTCCGCTTCAAAACGCTCCTCCACGTAGGTACCATCTGTTCTACTTTCAAAGGTAATAATAGCCTCTCGTCCATCTCCGAGCGTATAGCGGATAAGTTTATATGGAACGATTTCATCATATTCCCCCTCGAAGTCAAATCCCTGACTTCCGTCCTTCGCTTCCATTCGATATGAAAATGTGCTTCCTTCCGTAAGTGGATTGGTAGCAGTGGGCGAATGCCAGTCATCGGAAGCGAAATTCCAGTTTACAATATGCAAAGGGTCAGTCCAGCATTCCCATACTTTGTTGATAGCCGCATTTACAGTAGCAGATACGGTGATGATTGTTTTTTCTTTATTGGACATAGTCGGTTAAATTTGGTTTGTCCAGCAAAAATACGAACCATCATCTTAACACAAATCACCTATATCCGACAAAAACAGGGGGGATTGCGTCAGCTTAAATTACGAATTACGAATTAAAAATTACGAATGGGCAAATACGAATTACGAATGAAAAATTACCCATAACCCATAATACCTCAATCTGAAATCATCAATCTGAAATCAAAAATCACTCAACCCATAATCCATAACTTCACCCTCGTAATTCGTAATTCGTCATTTGTAATTAATTTTTCAAGCAATCGTTTTCCCATTCCTTGACCATTCGCTCCAAGAACCCACATACAATTTGGGGATTTCCATCCCGGCATGGGCTAGGGCTAGTAAGGTATGGCAGGCAGTGACGCCCGAGCCACAGTGCACTATTACGTTTTCTGATGGAATGTCACCGAAAGCTTTTTGATATTTTGCTTTCAACTCATCAGGGGATTTGAATTGCCCATCCGTCTCAAGGTTTTCAGAAAAGGGGATATTGATTGCTCCGGGAATGTGCCCCGCCACCAAATCGATGGGCTCCACCTTTCCCAGATAGCGGTCTGTTTCCCTGACATCCACCACAATATGGCTCTCTTTTTGGGCAACGGCGTCTACTTCGTCTAAGCTGGACAGTGGAAGTTTCCATCCGTCAGTCGGGTAGGGAGAAGCGGGGACAGGGGTAACAGATGCACTACTTGTGGGAAAGCCGCTGGCGACGGCGGCATTTAATCCCCCGTTTACGACCTGAATTTTCTCATGACCTATGGCTTTCATCATCCACCAGAACCGGGCAGCCGACATGCCGCCGTTTTTGTTGTCATAGACAATAACAAGGCTATCAGGGGTTATACCCAATTGCCCCAAAAGCACGGAAAACTGTTGTGGGGTGGGTAAGGGGTGTCTGCCGCCGTCTGCCGCATCTGACTTAATATCAGAAAGCTGTGTGTTTAAATCCACATAGATGGCCCCTTTCAGGTGCTTTTCCTCATAATTGGCTTTGCCAAAGGAGGCATCAATCAGGATATAGGAAGCGGGAGGGAGGCGAAGTAAATCCTCGGATTGGATTAGTGGTTGTGTGCGGTTCATGGATGGGCTGTTAGATATAAGGATTAATGACGAAATGTGATTTATATCGATCCTAAAAGTAAATATAGTCATTGAGTATGTTTTTGCCTATTTTTTCAAGGAATGTGGGAAGACGCTTACGGTAGGTTTAAAGATATAAGACACTGCATTCAAAATAGGGGAAGAATAAATCAAAATAAAGGTTATATTGTTATTGGATTTAGATTAATTCTTAAAAATTAATTAAATACCAAATTTTAAATTATATTATAAAAAAAAGCAATTTTTTTTTAAATTCACAAATTCCATTAAAAAATTGATAATTTGCTCGAATTAATGCCGGTTTGCGAATGGTTAACTGTATATCGGTACTTAATATCGTATACTCTTGCCAATAAATAAATTAATTTAATAATACACATAATATTTATTTATGATGTTTTCATTTTCGTTTGGATTAAAACAAATATAAAGGCTGAAAAAATTAACGTTCAATAATAAAACATTATATTTTTTTCTCGACCGTTAGGTTTATTTAAATACGTGAAAATCATAAAATTTGTAATTTATATTTAAAATAACGTATTTTAAATAAAAAAAAGCTTATAAAAAGTCTAAACTAGATTTTTAAATACGCCAAGGGAGTTGGTGTATTTATGTTTGCAATTTTGTTTGTCGCCTGTAGTCAATTAGACATTGAACCAAATCAACCAGATGACAATTTGCGTGTTCTTGCTCTTGAAGTCAGTTCTATTGGTCCACTTGGAGAGTTGCTACTGTCTGACAGGTATTATGTTTCTGGAGGCGGAAAGGTAGAATGTAGCGCCATTAAGAATGCCGCTGGTGAGTTCATCATGTTTGAGTCATCAACCGGACGAATCAATGCGGATGATTTGGAATTTTATGCAAAGTTTTTGGAATAGGGCTTCGTAATTATTGTAACTGACGGTAAATATGTTTCTTGGGAATATGTAGCGATCTATGTCTTTCCGAAGTGCCGGTTATCGTCAAAGCTCTGGGTCATTAAATGAAAGTCACTCGAAAAAAATAAAATTCGACAGAGATGAAAAATAACATGAAAGTATTAACCTACATATTTTTGTTTATTTCTTCTTTATTCAGTTGGAACAATCAAGTATATGGACAGGAGAAATTAAATATATCAACTGGACTTGGAATGCCAGAGTTATTAAATATTGGTGTGCGATATCAAATTGATCAGACTCAATTGGGATTAAGTGTTGGATCGATGCCGCTTGGTTCAAATGAAAATATAGTTTCCATCTCAGGTGATGTTTATTACCATTTTGGAGGATTTTCTGAATTATCGAACAGACGTCTTTGGTACGGTAGGATTGGATTGAATTATCTGCGAGATGAAAATGTAAATAGAATTGATAAATATGTATACCTAAATACTCGGCTTGGGAGAGACTTTAATATTTCAAAGAAAATTGGAATTGGGATAGATTTTGGTGCCATTTTCCAATTGAGTAATGAAGTGATAATGAAGAAACCATCAAGTGGTTGGAGCATAGGTTTTGATTTTCCAGTTTTGCCAAGTTTAGGGATAGGGTTATTTTATAGAATATAGTGCTAGTTGAAATTTTTAATACGACACAGAACATTGTATAAAAATAATAGCCGGTTCAGTAGTAATGGCAAGGGTTGTAGCCCGCCCCAGCTTTTGTGTTACTTGACAGGAATGAAGCCCGCAATTGGCTACTATTCTTATACGAACCGGTGGGGACAGTGCCAACGTTTATTATTATTCCGGTGAAGATATAATAAGAGATGGTGGCTTATCGTCACCAGTTAACGCTAGCGGCGATCCTGCCGATCTAAGCAACTTGACCTTCTGTTTCACCGAAGTTCCCTGTGAAGACGAAAAACTAGCAGAATAAAACTTGTATTTATACATTTTCAATTTTCAATAGAAGAACCCGGATCTGTCCGGGTTTTTTTTTAATGGTATATATTTCCAGGGTTTATTTTGCTGCTGAATTTTGTTGACTAGTGATAGAATCTTGTTTTTAATTCAGTTTAAACTGATCAGCGGGATTCATTTGAGCGAAAGTGGTTTTTCCCCTATCCTGCCACTACTTTCCAAAGGCTCAATCCGCCAAGAATTAGGGTGATTATCCAGATAAAAAAGGCAATTAAATTTTGACCTAAACTGTTTACCTCAGATTTCATCAGACCCTTCTTGTTTACCAGCCACAGGATATAGCCGGAGAGTAAAGGCAGTAACATTCCATTGGCAAGCTGTGCAATGGTGATCAAATGGATAAAACCAGTGCCCAAAGCAGGTCATAGCCAAACTGCACCCCGGCCAAGGTACAAACAGTCACGGTTCCCGGTCCGATAAAAGCGGCTGTGATTAAGGGGCCAGGACCGAGATACTTTTTCCATTCGCCCTTCATGATGACTGCTAAAGTATTCGTTTTCACTTGCTGTGCTCAAGTCTGTCTATTAAACCTACGATTAGGGCTATCTGCTTTTCCTGGTTTTTGGCATCCATAATCCGGTCAATATGGAGGCGTTGTTCCCACGCAGGGAGCTGCTGAAAGTGATGGAGTGCCCCCGGAGCGTCTTTTAAACATTCCAAAATCACCTCAGGGATACCTTCATTATGTTCCTCTTCATACAATACGACCGATACCCAGTCTCCGGCTTCTTTTTTAAGCTGCTTACGGAGTGAAGCTTTTACAGGAAGAAAAAGCATTCCTTTTCCGAAGGGCATAAGTTTGTATTTTTCAAGTTTGAACTCGTCGATAGATCCATATACCCGCATCCAGCCAAAGGGAAAGCGCTTGGCGGGTGGTATTTCCGGGAGAAGCACATAAGTCCAGCCTCCCTTGCCGGGAAATTTTTCCAGCAGATATTTATTGTTTACTAGTGGATTTTTCTTCGAGTCCATTTAATTTCAAGAAGAAACGTGTCAGTTCTTTAATAGCTTTCAAGTTCTAATCCCTGATTTGACCGTTTCCCCGCACCACCCATTTGTAAGAGGTAAGTTCCTCCAACGCCATGGGGCCTCTGGCATGCAATTTCTGCGTACTAATACCGATTTCTGCCCCCAAGCCAAATTGGGCACCGTCGGTAAAGGCCGTGGAGGCATTGGCATACACAGCCGCGGAATCCACCGCCCGCAGAAAGTATTCTATGGTATCCGCATCTTCCGCAATTATGGCTTCGCTGTGTTTCGAACTGTATAGTGAAATATGGTCTATCGCTTCACTTAAGTTCGAAACAGTTTTAATCGACATGGTAAGAGAAAGAAACTCGGTTCCAAAATGTTTCTCCTCGGCTTTGGCCAACAGTTCTTCCGGGTAAGACCCCTTTAACGCTGCATAAGAATGTTCGTCCGCATAAATTTTTACATGTTTGGCCGCCAACCCTTCGCCAATCGCAGGAAGATCTTCCAACCTTTCGGCATGGATCACCAGACAATCCAAGGCATTGCAAACACTCACTCTCCGGGTTTTTGCGTTGAGGATGATGGTCTTTCCTTTTTCCAAATCAGCGGAGACGTCATAATAGGTATGTACGATCCCCGCACCGGTTTCTATGACGGGGACTTTGGAATTTTCCCGTACAAAATTGATCAAACCTTGGCTTCCCCGGGGGATGATGACATCAATATACCCCACTGCTTGAAGCATTTCCTGGGTTGCTGCCCGGTCGGCTGGCAATAGGGTGACGATATCCGTGGTTACGTCGTTTTTCCTGAGTACCTCATGGATGATTTCCAAAATGGCCGAGTTGGAATCATGGGCGTCAGAACCTCCTTTCAACACGAGTGCGTTGCCCGTTTTTAGGCAAAGGCTAAACACATCAAACGTTACATTCGGGCGGGATTCGTAGATGATGCCAATTACCCCAAGTGGGACCCGGACCTTTTGTAAGTCAAGACCGTTGGGTAAAACCTTTGCCTGCAATACTTCTCCCAAAGGACCTTTAAGCAATGCCACGTTTCGAATGTCCGCAGCGATTCCCTCTACCCGGTCAACGGTCAGTTTCAATCTGTCGTATTTGGGGTCTTGGGGATCCATCCGCAAAAGGTCAGACTCATTGGCGGTTATAATTTCCGGTATTTGCTTAATGGCTGCCTGGGCTAGGTCAGCCAATATATGGTTTATTTTTTCTTCGGATAATAGGGATAATTGACGGCTTGCAGCCTGAACCCGCTTAAAGGTTTCTTCTAATGCCATGGTAGGACTGATTCGTTTCGTTGCGTTTAATTGTGCTCGTAAAGGTATAGATAATCGTAATGGATAATGGGGCGTTGGTTGGTGAGTCCAATTTTTTCCAAAGCCGCTTTTGCTCCGTACTCGGCTTTGCCAAGACCAAGTTTATGACCCTGTTCATCCAAGATACGGATGATATCGCCTTTTAAAAAGTCTCCTTTGACTTCCAGCACCCCTATGGGAAGTAGGCTGCTGATGTTCTGCGAACCTAAAGCCCTTTTTGCACCCTCATTGATGATGACTTCCCCTTTGGAGTAGTTCTCGCTGTGGGCGATCCATTTTTTCTGGTTGTGTTTGGATTTGCCGGGTTGAAAGTAGGTACATACCAGTTCTTTCCGGTAGTATTCCATCAGGACATCTTCCCTTTTTCCGTTGGCAATCAAAACTTCTATGCCCAAATCGGCGGATTTTTTGGCCATGCTCATTTTCGTGAGCATGCCACCCCTGCCAAAGGATGATTTGCTGGAAGATACATATTGGCTTAAATCCGGCATGTCCTGGCCAACATTAAGAATCAATTCTGAGGACGGGTCTGTGGGATGGCCCTTGTATATTCCGTCGACATTGGTCAACAGAATCAAGGTATTGGCATCTATCATGGCAGCCACCAAACCGGCCAATTCATCGTTGTCCGTAAACATCAACTCGGTTACCGCTACGGCATCGTTTTCGTTGATAACCGGGATAACATGGTTTTTCAATAATCCATCCAGGCAGTTTTTCATATTCAGATAATGTACCCGGTCCCTGAAATCTTCCTTGGTCACCATCAATTGGGCGATTTGATGGCCCTTTTCCAGAAAGAGATTTTTGTACGAGCGGATCAGTTCGATCTGTCCGATGGAGGCCCAAACCTGTTTTTTGGTGACAGCGTCGGTTTTGGCGTTTAGGGTCAAGGCCTTTCGTCCAAAAGCAACCGCCCCGGAAGTCACCAACACCACCTGCAACCCATTTTCCTTTAGGAATGCCATTTGATTAACCAGGGAAGCCATCCGGTTATGGTCGGGGGTACCATCGTCCTGCGTCAATACATTGGATCCTATTTTGATGACAACCGTTTTGGCCATTGGGAGGTGGTTTCTGAATGTGTAATAGTTGAGATTTGCGAACAAAAATAGGAAGCTTTGGGGAATAAGGCTATTTTTTAATAGATTATGGCCGGTACTGGCCTTGTTTTTTGTGGATCTACTGAATAAAGGTCGATGGGAAAAAAGAGAACCACGGAGGACACTGAGTGTATTTTTTAACCCGCTCGTCGTGGTTTGCAACCACGACGGACAGATAGGAGGAATTTGCAATTCCGGTAAGGAGGGAATTTGTCGAACTCTGGTGTCTCTCCGAAACTGCCCCGGCCCTCCCTCCCGTACACGCTACGCTTTGATTTTTTCAGCCCCTACCCGGGGGGCAATCGGTAGCCTGGGGTGTAGCGAAGCGGGGATTCGACTACACTCACCCCACTTGATTACAAAAGCTAGGTTATGTTTTTAGCAGCGGGGATGGTTGAAGGAGCCAACCTTTCCCGCCAAAACCCGATTCTGTTTAGTTCTGCTATATCTTGGATGACGGAATTCAGGTAATTGGTTAGTTCCGACACAGGACGGCAGCCCAACCATTCACTTGTTTTGGCGGAAATGGGTACGGGGAATTGACACATCCTCGGCCAAAACTGGGACGCTGCGTGTCATTTTTAACCCGTGGTTGAAACCACGGGCTACTATATCGGTCATCCCTCTGGGATTTTTGTCCGTTGATTCACACTTTATCTCTACAGAATTTTATTTCAACTAATTAATATCCAATATCAACCAATATCAAAAAAAATATTTCGGCCGTCAGGCCATATTTCTACCATATTTCAGCCGTAGGCTATACCCTGAACCGCAAGGGTCTCCGCTTCGCTCCGTTTTCCACAACATTTCTATCCATAATATCCATGAATATCAAATATCCATGAATATCTTTTCAATAAAACCCTTACTTTGTAAACCTAATAAAATCAATAACCAAAACCAACAACCGTGGGAGACTTGATCATCGACTTTAGCAACTGGATATGGGGCAC
>DATHWC010000332.1:0-8209 GCA_035460985.1 Lunatimonas sp. | reverse complement strand
AGCACCACACTGAGGAAGGCCAGTCCGGTGAGAATGGTGAGAATCCCTGTAACCAACGCCAAATTCCCAAAACGCTTCTGGTAGGCAATCAATCCCACTCCAAATACAGAATAAAGAACTCCTGCCAGAATGGATTGGCTCACAAGAATACCTTCCCGAGAAATGGTGTCATTAAAAAACATCAACAAGTCCGACGAAAGGCACAGCACCGTACCCGCAGCTAACAAAATACTGGCTAGCTTTATCCAGCTATTCCCAAACGCATTTCCCATAGCAAAAAATCCTCCCATATAACCTAGGAAAAAAACTCCAACGCCTACTTTGATTAGCGTATAAAATAGCGGAGATATGTTTTCACTCCCGTCAGAAAAAAGTTGAAAATCCAGGTATGCCTCCACAAATGCAAGTATTAGATAAAGTCCTCCAGCTATAAGTCCTCTTAATAGCCAGGTTGACATCCTAGGGTCTAGAGAAGGAGAATCCTCAGATTCAATTTGCTGAAATTCATAATTCAATGCCTCCAGTATGACCCGAACCGTATGTGGACGTGGAGTCACTTCTCCAGCCTCTATGCGCTGAATGGTCCTTACATTGATATTGCATCGCTCTACAAGCTCTTCCTGGGTCAGCCCATTGGCTTTGCGAAGCTCCAAGATTTTTTGACCTAATTGGGGTTGTGTTGTCTTCATGGCGTAAAACTTTTCTTTCACAATTTTCAACAATTTTAGTGATTGAAGACCTGAATTTGGGAAGGATTTTACCCGACATTCACCCGACATTTGCTATAGTATGCCTATTTAGTGGAAATCGACCATACTCCTATCTAGCTTTATTCAACTAAAACGACTTGGATACAGTAGGATCTGTCAGGACAACAAAATCCCCCAGTCTAGAATGCTTATCCCAGTCCGGTGCCTCAAAATCCTCAGAAGAAAAGCAGCTTACAGTTAGGATAACCACTCTTCTTCGAAGCCGCTGCAGTGCTGACACAGTCCCTAAATATTCATCGCTGTGGAATCTTCCGTTAAGATGAAGAACCTTGGTCCTTTTGCTCTTCCTCCAGGTGTCAGAAATGCTTTCGGCCATAGTTGCGTCACGGAGCAATTGGGCGTGAAAGATGGTTGGCCCCATCCCATGGCCATGTCCACCCATGGCCTCATAGAATTTTTTTTCATAAAGGGGTTGATCAGTGAAAATAGGCAGGGATGGTAGGGATTTTTTTGATGCTTTGGGCAAATCCTGTAAGGCAGCCAAACCTTTTCTTGACACCATATTGGCATATCGGGTAGGCACATTGGCAGCCACCACGCGCTGCCCCCGCGCCTTGGCAAGGTTAACCATAGGCGCATAATCGTTGTAATTATTCCATGCTTTTCCCTCTTCCTTAAGTTTAACCTCAGTGATATGATCCGCCAGATATTCATCCATCACCAGCTGGGCATCCCGCTCAAACATTTCCATGCTGAGGATAACCTCCCCATACCTCTTCAATAGACCTTCATAAAGCAATTCTTGAATTCGGTGGGCAATGCTGTCGTCATGCTCTTCTCCAAAGAACAGCACGTCCGCATTCTCCATAGCCGCCACCAAATCTGACATCCCAATTTCTTGCCCAGTTCGGGTGTCAAACATTTTCATGTGCCCTTGCCAATTCTCTTGGGCATGAAGCTGTTGATGCAATATGAGGAGAATCAGGCAGTAAAAAAGCGTTTTCACGTTCGTCTGGGATAGGGTTAAATATGTAGCAATACAAATTGAAGTGGTTATGGAATCATTTTTTCTTTGGACGAAAGACTTGAATCACGTCGGCGTTTGCCTCCAAAAAGGGGCCTTCGATCAGGTCAATACAATAGGGAATAGCCGGAAATACAGCGTCAAGACACTGCCGTATGGCAGAGGGCTTTCCCGGAAGATTGACGATCAGGCTTTGGTTTCTAATTCCGGCAGTTTGCCGTGAAAGTATGGCCGTGGGCACAAAGGCCAGACTGATCTGCCGCATCAATTCCCCAAAACCTGGCATCATCTTTTGACACACCGCCTCGGTGGCTTCGGGGGTTACATCCCGTAAAGCTGGACCGGTACCGCCCGTGGTGACAATTAGGCAGCATCCCTGCACATCACTAAGTTCAATCATCGTCTGTTCCAACTGATCCTGTTCATCTGGTACCACCCGATAGACGGGTTCCCAAGATGAGGTAAGGTATTCACCAAGAGTTCGGATGATTTCTTTTCCTGATATATCCTCATATACATTGGCCGCAGCCCGGTCTGATGAAGTAATGATTCCTATTTTTATTTCTGTCATGGCATTATTTTTAAAAGGTCTAATCCAAAACCATGTTCGCCTTGGACATCCCCCTGTTAATGTATTAACTTTGTTTCAAAGTAAGGGATTTTTATCGGTATGAAAAACAAACGGTTTACCAATGAGATAAGCAACCTTGATCCGAATACCGATTGGCACCGGATTGCTTTTTTGCTGACCTTTCACTGTTTTCCATGGGATATGGAAAAGGCCCTGGAATTTGCCCTTTTCCGAACATTCGGAATACCCGCTATTTCGAAGTTGTTAGCTGCCACTGGGGAGTTTACCGAAAGGACACGTAAGCGCTATGATGATACCGAACTGATTCTCTATGAGATCCTCGAAAACGGTATGGATAGCGAGCGGGGAAGGCTGGCAATAGCACGGATGAATGCCATGCATGGAAGGTTTCGAATAACCAATGATGACTATCTGTATGTGCTGTCAACCTTTATTTTCGAACCTATTCGTTGGATGGATAAATTTGGGTGGAGGCCATTTACCCGAAAGGAAAAAGAAGCCACTTTTATCAATTATATCGAATTGGCAAAGCGGATGGGGATTCAGGATGTGCCGGCGACCTTGGAGGAGTTTGAAGTGTACAACCGAAACTACGAGAGGAATCATTTTAAGTTTGACCCTGCAAACCATCTGGTGGGGATTAAAACACTTGATCTACTACTTGGATTTTACCTGCCCGGTTGGTTGATACCGTTCTCTCGGCCCGCGGCAATTTCACTAATGGATCCTCCACTTCGGAAGGCCATGGGATTTGAGAATCCTCCATTACTACTCGAAAAGATAATCTTAGCCGGCATGAAAACCCGCGCAGCATTCTTAAGGTTCCTACCTGAATCTACTAAACCAAAACTTGGAACTCTAAAAAAACGCCACACCTATCCCAACGGGTACGAGATACAGGAATTAGGTACCTTTCGATAATCAAGTCCACAAGGATTAAAGCTTCACTTTATTGGAGAGGCACCTGTTCACTTTTTATCAGTTTTTTTGGTATAGGGACAATGCCTGCATCCGTTTCCACAGCAAAACCCCCGAAGCAAATGGTAAGCCTCTGTAAATACAATATAGGGTCCTTCCATATAAAAATGGATCCCTTCTTTAAGCTTGATTTCGTGGGACATGGGAAGAATATTTCTAAATAGGTAACAGTTTTATCAACAGCGGTTTGACTGCAAAAGTTTTTTCAAAAATTTGTTTATTGAGAATCAACATTTTATCCCCACTTTCCGTCTATGGGGTGTATCTAATTTATCTACTTATTTTAATATACCCTTTCATGAAAAAAAGTTTGTTTGTCTTACTGTTTTTGGGAATGTTTGGTTTGGAAACATTTGCCCAACAAGAATTTAAAATCGTAACGGTTGTAGAGTCCATCGTTCCAATGGGCATTGGCAGATCACGCATCATCGACAGCCAAGCCCAAACCAATTATGAGGAATTCACCACGGAAAGAACCGATGGGAAAAAAAGTAACCAGAAAGAAATCAGCAGATCAAGTGTCAAGGTGGATGAACTGGAAGAAACTAAGCTGCTGAACTTTTTCAGCGCCACAGGGATCAACTTTCAGAATATTGCGTCCAATGATGCGGTGATTGCCTCCAAAGTGAATACCATGATGGCAGATGGATGGAAACTCACCTTTGTCACCAGTGGCGTTGAGAGTAATGCAGGAGCCGATGACGGACAGGGAATTTTTATTACCAGAATGTTTTTTTCCAGATAGGGTCACAAAAAACGGCTCTAAAAGTGTTCAAAGGATAGCCTCACGGCTATCCTTTTTTTAATTCCAAAACAGTAATTTCCGGCCAGATCCCTACCCTGCCTGAAAAGGCATGGAAACCAAAGCCCCGGTTGACATAAAGAAATCTACCCGCTTGCTCAGCGAGTCCAGCCCAGTTGGGGTATCGGTACTGTGCGGGGCTCCATTTGACAATGGGTGTCTCTATACCGAACTGCATTCCGTGAGTATGTCCACTGAGAGTGAGGTGAATATTTTTTGGATTATTTTTGACCTCTTCGTCCCAATGGGAAGGATCATGGGAAAGCAGAATCTTAAAATCGTCCGGAGAGGTATTGCCCAATGCCTTTTCCAAATCGCCCTTGGCATGAAATCCAACTCCCCAATTTTCCACACCAAGTAGCGTTATTTTCTGCCCGCCCTTCTCAAGCACCACATGTTCGTCCAACAGCAGTCGGTAGCCTAAGCGGGCATGCTGTTTCTTCAGGTTTTCAAAGTTTCTTTCCTTGGCTTCTTTGCTTGGCCAGGACACATAATCCCCATAATCGTGATTTCCCAAGATGGAAAACTGTCCATAAGGAGCCGTGATTTTGCTGAATCCCTCCAGCATGGGGTCTATTTCTTCCGCTTTATGATTGACCAGGTCCCCGGTAAATACAAAAAGATCCGACCCTTGACCTACCGCCAAATCTATCCCACGCTGTACGGCTTTATAGTCTTTAAAACTTCCCGCATGGATATCGGACAATTGAGTGATTGTGAAGCCATCAAAGGCTTCTGGCAACTCTTTAAAATAAATTGTTTGGCGTATTACCTTGAAATTATATTTTCCTTTCAAAATTCCATACACAAATGCGGAAAAGGGAATCGCTGCCACCGCAAAAGCAACTTGACTTATGAATTTTCTCCTATCCGGTAAATGGCTTGCATCAGTATCTGTTTTGCCACGCATGTAACTTATTCCTGAAATAACCGCCCGGTAAATATCCTCCCCAAATAGAAATAAAATAATAGTAATTTGGGTGACAGTGACAGTGAGAAAAATGTTTAATACTTTCTGGGAGTCGGTACTGATCTGTCCCTCTCTGGAAATATTAAAAAACGTAAAAATAATCCATAGCGTAATCCCCCCGAAAACCAGCCAATAGATACCCATTAGAACCAATTTTAGGCGGTTGCTTTCCAAAGGCTGAAACAGGGTTTTGAAGCCCTGAAACGTGTACCAGTTTAAAAAACAACTAAATAGAAAGATGGTAAGAATAAAAATAACGGCTCCGAGATTGTTCATGCGAAATTGATTTACCCTGTAGTTAATCGAAAAAATGCGAAAAAGGTTTCTTTAATCCCTTAGACAATGGAGATGGTGACCTTAGCGTCCAAGGTAGAAGTCGAAGGCTCATCGCCACCCACGGTTCCATGAACAGGTAGAGTGCGGCTAGGGTGATTGCTACAAGCCAAGGGAATATAGTGTTCGTCTGTCAGTAGACCCAAGTTCGGGTCCACCCCTACCCATCCGGCTCCGGGGATATAGGCTTCAACCCAAGCATGTAATTCATTGCCCTCATCCAATTCCGGATTAAATGCATACCCGCTAACATATCTGGCGGCTAGTCCAACCGAACGTAGCAGTTGAATCATCATCCAAGACAAATCCCTGCAGGAACCTTTTTTTATTTGAAAAGTGTATTCGGGGCTCCATACATCCTCTTCCATACGGATAATATGATCCCAATTTATATGAATATCTCCAGCCAAGGACATCAAAAAAGACAGGGGATTGGTATCCTTCAAGTGTTTTTTTGCAAAGTCAGCCAGTTCAATATTTTCCTCAAACTTCAGATAGGGAGTTAACAACACCCGCTCTTCCTCCTGATAGTGAAATACAGGCAAATTTGCCGAATTGATCTGTTTAATAAAGTCTACGTCTATCAAAAACCCAAAAGGATTAAAGGAACCAACTTCCAATTCCATGTTTACCATAATCTCCAGCTTTTTGGTAAATCCGGTAAACCAAACCTGAAAGTAGGGATTTCCTTCTAGGCTAAACCTTTCGTTGATTCCCAGTGGGGTCGGTGTTACTTCTATGTCGTAGGAAAGTAACTTTATATTGTCACGTTGTAGTGGCTTGAGGAATAATGTGTGCGGATTGAGTTGGACGGTGCGGTCGTAGGTATAAAGTGAATGGTGTACGATATTCAGTTTCATCAGGATAGTTGGTCCAAGTGGGGTCATGCTGTGACCTGCAGTATTCCAAATATAGGCAGGGGAATAAAATGCCTTTTGCAAAACTGATGTTTTACTTTGCTTCTTTATACTACCTACCAAAAATCATTCCCCGTCTTCAATTTCTTCGTGCTGAAATGCTTTGTTCAACACATTTGCCGGAAGCTTGTTGATGGCTTCTTTAAGACAGTTGTTCCAGTACTCGGAGATGTGGTGAAGTTCGTGTTGTTCAAACCGATTTTCTACGATGTTATATGTGTCATTCTCAAGAATCACCGTATCGATGGGGTAATCGACGTCATTGGCACTTATACGTGTGGCGTCAAATGCCAAGAATGCGCTCTTCAAAGCGAATTCCAACGGTTCGTCAAATTTCAATGACCGACGTAAAACCGGATTTCCAAAACCTGTATTTCCGATGATGACGAAGGGAGTCCCCTGCCTGATTTCGATCCAATTGCCCTCCGGATACAACATAAATAACTTAGGTTCTTTGTCCTCTTCCAGTTGACCGCCTATGATGGAATAGAGATTGAAATTAAGGCCGGATTCCGCCAGTGAGGTTTTGTCCTCTTTGGCTACACGTTTTACTTGATCGGCAAATCCATTTACAGCTTTGTACATTTTGTCAAAAGAGGCGTCCTCTTTTTCTATAAGCTCCCCAAAATAGGTAATGGCCTTGTCCCTTACAGACCTGAGGCCTGAAGTCATGATAAAGAAAGAGTGGTTCCTTCGATTGACTGTGTACAGCTTCTTGGAGGTGGTGGTGTCACTTCCTGAAGTAATCCGGGTATCCGCCAACCCTACTATTCCATACTTCGTTTTTATTCCAATACAAAATGTCATCCTTGCCTGTTCGTTTGACTGACAAAGTTATCCTTTATTTGAAAGAAATTATCATTTATTTTATTGGAGATCTCGTTCGTTTTTTTCAACAGGTGCTCCAAATATTCATGAAGTCCGTTTCCTATGATATTTCTCACGTCATCATACTCCAATTTGGACCTTAATTCTCCCATCGCTTTTTCGGCACTGTTGGAATATCCAGAGCCGTTGGATCCGGAAATTTTCATCAGGCAGGACTCGGCTTCCCGGAGGCAGTAAAAGACGGACCTGGGAAAGTATTTGTTCAGCACCAAGAATTCGACTACACCGAGCGGATCAATATTACCATAGAGCCTTCGGTAAGTGTTGAAAGCCGTAACAGACTTCAACAGAGCCATCCAGTGAAGGAAGTCCAGGGGTGTTCCCACTTCGTCGCTAGATGGAAGTAAAATATGGTACTTGACATCCAAGATTCGGGCGGTTTTGTCCGCCCGCTCCAGAAACTGTCCCAACTGCCGAAAGTGCCAGCCTTCGGTTCGTGCCACAGTATTGTCGGCCAGACCATAAAGAAGCAAGATTTGACACTTTACACTCTCGAAGAAAGCCCTTGGATCCTCCTTCGCCCATTCTCGTTTTTCAGCTCCTTTTTTTACGAAATGATAGGTTTCATTAAGTTTTTCCCAAGTTTCTTTAGTTAGGTTTTCCCGAATGATCCTGGCGTTCTCACGCGCAAAAGTGATGGATGAAATCAGCGAGTTTGGATTATCCGTATCAAACGCCAAAAACCGGATCACTTCCTTCTTTGTGAATGAATTATGCTTGGCTCTGAACAATTCATCATCCCCGGTTGCCATTATAAGGGGTTCCCACTGCTCTTGAAGATCACCCGGAAGGTCGAGCATCAGGTTGAAGTTTACATCGATAAAACGGGCATAATTTTCGGCACGCTCCAGGTATCTGCCTAGCCAGTATATGGAATTAGCTACTCTACTTAACATGTTGGTTGGTTTTAGTCGTTGAATAATACCCAAGTGTCTTTACTACCTCCACCTTGGGAGCTGTTGACTACCAGAGACCCTTTCTTTAAGGCTACCCGG
>DATHWC010000331.1:0-26363 GCA_035460985.1 Lunatimonas sp. | reverse complement strand
ATCAAAACCAGCCGTTAACCATGGACAAATTAGCCGATCATGCGTGTTTAAGCTCCCGGCAGTTTTACCGAAAATTCAGTGAAAGGGTTGGGATAGGGCCTAAGGTTTTTGATAAGGTGGTTCGGTTTCAAAAGGCATTTTTTATGAAAAATGCCAACCCGGATTTGGATTGGCTGAGCATTGCCATTGCCTGTGGTTATTATGATTACCAGCATCTTTCCAAGGATTATAAATTTTTTACCACAATGACTCCATCTGGTTTTTACGAAGTGGATACAAGAGCACCTGAAAGGACTTTTGGGGTGGTTGAAGTCTCAGAAACATAAAAAAAGTTAGCAACCAAACTATCCCCGAGATGGGGATGATTTGGTTGCTAACTTCTTCACATCTACAACATCCGCTTGAAATTGCCAGCAAGTCATAACTCTTGCCGACTACGCATCTAGCGGCTTTGTCGTAAAACATTTGTGAATTAATTTTCCAACATCTGATAGGTTATCCGTCCATATAGTGCGGTGTCACCTTTGCTTATCCGCACGCCAACATAGTTGAAAATCTCATCATCAACTTTAATCCAATTAATTTCTCCTTTCGGTCCTGCTACAAAACAGTATAGTGATATGTGCATCAATGAAATTATTTTTCTCATACTGTCTTTGTTGAAATAGGGTGCACTTTAGCAAGTAAAAATGAACAAAAAAGCCTAAAAAAGATAGGGCAAATAGTTGAAAAAAAGGTTAGTTTTAGGTAAATCTCATATATTTCTTAACCAAGTCGACATTCTCCTTATCAGTCAACATCTCAAGTAGAATAAATGCAACATCCACCGCAGTTGAAGGGCCTGTTGATGTAATAATGTTGCCGTCAATTACAATATTTTCGTCCTGAACTATTGCCCCAAAATCAGCAAGTTGTTTTCTCCTCACGCCATCTAACAAATCATATGTAGTCGCTTTTCTCCCCTTTAATACGCCGGATTTACCAAGCGGTAGGGCAGATACACATACCGCGGCAATTATTTTTCCTTCTTTATCAAATTCTCGAATTAGGTTTAATAGTCTTTCATCATAGGCATCTTCATAGAAGCCGGCTTTTTCAAATCCGCCAGCCATAGCCAATGCGTCATAATCCTTAACTTTAACTCTTTCAAACTCCAACTCAGGTCGAACCGTAAAATTCCAAGTACATTTTATCTCAGGCCTAAGCCCTGTCGTAATCAAATCTACTGGTTCTTTTCCACATATTCTACTCCAGCCGATGATGTCAGTAAAAACACTAGCCTCATATTCTTCAAATCCCTGTGCGAGAAATAACAGTACTCTTTTATTCATTAGGTTTTTCTTTTAGAGATAATTTCCACCTATGGGTTTTACAATAATTGTCAGCGAATATATTCCGTTATGATCTCCCCATCAGAATCAATTTCCACAGCTGCTAAAGAATCCAGGTTGAGTTCCAGTGTATTTACTATTGGGTGGAACAACTCCTGGACACCTATAATAGAGGTCAAAGGCTACTGGTCCGCTTTTGAAATTACTTTTGCCAGGTACTATGCGTCGTTAGTTTTGTAAGTCTTTGATGGTAGTACCAGTTGCTAATTTTTAGGTAATCGTATTCAAATCGGTTTGAGAGATCTACTTCTGTCCGACCTTTTGGCAAATACCGAGTTCTTTCCTAGTTCAATTCATAATCACCACTAGGCCGATTTTTCACCGTCAATTTTCAGGTTTTAAAATGGCAAACCCTCAAATTTATCATCTGAAATATTAAGTTCTTTTTTATTTGATTTATCACAAGAATAACGTGTTTGTTTTTCAGTGCTTATTAACCAATAATCTCCATTTCTCATGTGGTCAATATCAGACGCATTATTTTCGTAAAATTCCTCCTCTGGAATGCCATCTAACACATAAACCTTTTTGACTTTCATTTTGCCATTTACACAAAAGGACTCTTTTATATAAGTTCGTCCTTTTTGATCCGTGTGGATTTTTTTTATTTGCCTCAATTGTTCTTATTTGTTTTTTATTGCTTGTTTCGATAAAATTTTCTTTTACTGAACCCTCTTACAGATAGTTTTTATGTGTATTTTGACTAAATGCTACCTGTACGAAAAAGAGCAGGGTAATTGAAATAGATACGATTTCAATCTCTCCAAATACTTGTTTCAGACAGGTTTCATTGTCAACATTTCGACCTTCTTTGATTTTCTTGGCCCAATCTTCCACATGGCTATATAACGAAAAATATATGATAGAAATCATTTAATTCAAAATTAATTTAAACTAAATTGGTTGAGTTTAAAGAGTGTTTGGCCCCTGTTTTTATCCACTTAACGTTCCAGTAAATGAAACCGCTATCTAAGTTCATATTCGGCATTTTGGTTATTCCAAATCTATTTATGGCCTGTGGGCCTGTGTTGTACTCTAACCTCGGGCACAATGTGCCGTTGTTGCAGGAAAAAGGGGAGTTTTCCGGTCAGGTAGCTTATTCGGGAAGTGATGGTGCTTGGTCCGCCAGTGGGATTGGAATACATGGAGCATATTCCATATCGGATAATGTTGCTTTGATTTCCAGTTTCTATGCCATGAAAGGGGATGAACTAAATGATGATGACAATGATTGGGAGGGAAGCGGTTCTTATTTTGAACTGGGAGGGGGACTGTTCGGGGGAGATCAGTTAAAGATGATTTTGTATGAAGCATTTGCCGGAATCGGTATCGGTGGCATTCAAAACCAATCGCTTACAAATCGGGCGGAATTTATAAATACAAGGTTTCTCAAACCCTTTATCCAACCAAGTGTCGCCTTCTCAAGCCGATATTTTGATGTGGCCCTTACTCCCAGGATTGCCTATCTTACCTATTCGTCGATGGACGATTTTTATTTTGTACAAGACAGTGAACAGTTGAACCCCCGTGAATATTTCGATAGAAATAATAATCGATTGTTATTTGAACCTGGAATAATGATCCGTGGGGGGCTTCCTGGTATAAAGTTGGAAATTCAGTATAATCACTCCACGCTTGGGGAGCCATTAAGCGATTATTCGTTGGTAAACGCCAATTTTATTTCTCTTGGATTGCGGTTTTTGATTTCAAATAGAATTTCCCAAAACAAGACCCTAGGATTTAGCAAATAGTCCAAATCCTATTTAATAAAAAGTTTGTGTTTGAGTAAAAGGCGGTTTGGCCGGGATAGAAACTTGGAGACTCACCATACACGTGCTGATATTAAAATACTGCTTATCGACAATTCCTAGGATACTTTTGCGATTCGGCGCATAAGGTATCCAAGAATATCCGAGCCGGTAATGATACGTTTCTCATTTTCCGTCCAAAGGAGAATCAGGTCTTTGTCAATGACATCATCTCCAGGTTTTTCTTTTTCGACAGTTAGCTTTTCAAGTATACCTTCTAAACGACTTTTCGGGTCGCATACAATCATTGGTTGATGGCATGCTTCTATAGGCTTGAAAGTATTGCTCTCAAAAAGTGCATTCCGCAAAAAGAAAGGGGCATTAAGCACCATCTTTGGATGATTTGATGTAGTATCTGTCAAGACAATCCATTTTCTGCCAGATGCTGCAATACGCCTTATAAAATCATCGTTGGTAGTGGACTTGAAGTTTGGGAATATGGGGTTTCCGTTATCAAATGGCAGATTCAAAATACTTTTTGGATCGATTAGTTCGCCTTCATTGCTTATCAATATGTCATCTAGGTCTAGAAAATTCATGGCGCCACGAGCCTCAACCGAGCTTAATTCGGTGCCTAACACACTTGCATGATGTTTTAGGACGTTTCTCAATTCTTCCTCCCTGAACCAGGGAATCGCCTCTTCACCTATAAGCCTGTCCAGCATCATTCCGGTTGGTTTAGACACGGGAAAGAAAAGAATTTTATAAAATTTAAGTAAGGGAGCCAGTGCGGCACCAATCCGGAGTGCATAACGGCTAAAATATGCCTGGGGGATAATTTCCCCGGCAATAGTAATGACGACAGTTGAAAATAAAAAGGAAGCTGCCCCAATCAATACAGAGTCAACCAACAACGTTAACAAAACATTGATACTTACATTTCCCCAAAGTATGGTGGCAAGTGTGTAATTTGAATCTCTTCTCAAATCAAGGACACGCTGAGCAAAGCTGTCGCCATTTTCAGCAGCCACTTCCAGCCTCAATCTACTGAGGCTGAAGAGGGCGATGTTCAGACCGGACATGGTTGCCGATTGTGAAACACAAATTAGAATGCCAATCCAGATCCAGATTTCCATGGAATTACGTTTTTCAATCGAGCAATTTCAAAAACAGATCCGTTTTTACAGCAGAACACTCCAAATCCGTCCTTTTTAATTTAATTCATACCTCAATATTTAGCTTTCTGGCTATTCTAACTAACCGATACACTACAATTTATAAGTTTTTCAATTCCCCATGATGGCATCCACAATGGCTGTCCTAAACTCATAAAATACGGGCCGGAGGCTGCTGTTGGCATCCGTTCCGTAATTGATCAGGTAGGTCATGGTGTAGTCTTGATCAGGGAACCAAAACATATCGGCGGTGTATCCCAGGTCGCGCCCGCGGTGGCCATATGCAAACTGGTCAGCCGGACGTTCCAGGAAATCTTTAAAAATACCCAGTCCATTGGCCCTATTCGCTCCCGCTTCCTCTTCCGTGAAGGTGAGCATCTGAGCCAGACTTGCCTCTGATAGTAGCGTACGGTCTTTTACGAGGGCTTCTATGAAAGTTTGCAGGTCAAATATGTTGGAGTACAACCCACCGTATCCGTTTCCGCTGCCGGTATTGTAGTTCGTGACGTTCAATATGGTGCCGTTGTTGTACAAATCGAAGTAACCTTGTGCTACGCTGGGCAGGTTATCGTGCCAATAGTAAGAGGTGTTTTCCAGATTTAAGGGTCGTATGACGCGATCTCTCAACAAGGATGCGTGATTTTTGCCGGTAGCTTTGTTTATGACCATGGCTAGCAGCAAGAAGTTTGTGTTGGAATAAGACACACCTTGACCGGGAGCGAAAATTGGAGACTCTCCATACACATACGGGATGAGTTCTTCAGGCTCCCATTTCCGGGCCGGGTTGTTCAATACACCGAGGTAAAAGTTGTCATTGTCAATCAGATCGGGGATGCCAGTTGTGTGGTTCATAAGTTGACGTATCGTACACCCACGTGCATTTGTAACTTCGTTTAGCACCTGCTGTGGGAGCCACTTCTCGAGGGGATCATCAAGGTTGAAGGCCCCTTCTTCCGCGAGCATCATGGTGAGTACGGCAACAAATGTTTTTGTGATGCTGGCTGCCTTGGAGACTGTACAGGTATTCATGTCTAAGTTTTCCAAAATATCTGCCTTTCCCGAAGATCCCCACCAAGGACCTGCGTCGTCGCGGATGAGTATGGAGATACCAGGGAGTCCCTTTGCTGCATACTCGTTCAAAATGCCCTGATAAATCGTGGCTTTAGGATGGGATGGAGGCGCTGTTGCCGTACAGGATACAGTTGGGCCAATATCTATACTTTGACAGGAAAGCAATAACAGAACAGCGAATGTGACCGGTGCATTTTTCATGAAGTGGAATTTCTAGGTGGATAAAAAAATCTTAGTTGTTTGCCCTTTTGTGTTTCTTAAAAACAGAAAGTGGAACGGCGCCTCCTACATGCAATACATTTACTGGCAGTAGGGGTACATACTCATTGATAAATGGAGTTTGCACATAAAACTGATAATCCAGCTGTATTCTCCATGGGTGGGCTGCCTTGCGAAAAGTGTATCCCATCCCGAGTGCGCCGCCGGCCATAAACTGCGGTCGGCCAAACTTGGATACCTGTCGGTACGTTCCTTCGGAATTTAGCTTGAATATGGGTACATCCGTAAAGGAGTGCAGATAGCCGAGCCCAATACGAAGTTCGGCAGACAGACCCCGCCAAACAGAACGTCTGTACCCCCCCTCGGAATAAAGTTGGACGGCCGTTTGCGAATACTGATGATATAGCATGCCCAGTTTCGCAGTTTGAAACCACCGGTTGACGGTACTACGGTTATGGGCAAATTCGATCCCCGCAGACACGCCGGGATGTATAGGCAGGGTTATGAAATTGCCGGGAAGTTGCGTCCCAGAATTGAACACGGAGAGCAAAAGATGTCTGTCTTTCGGCATTTGCTCCTGCGCTATAGTCTCGGTGCCGGAAAGTAGCGTCAAGATACTTAGGCATATCGTTAGGACAAATCCGTTTTGCCACTTGAGTCTGGGTTTTGTTTTCATCTCCGCTATTTTTGATGGGTGCTTCTATAAATCAATAAACTGGATATACCGTGGCTAATTATGAAATTTTTTTATAGCGACTTACTGCCCACAAAAATAAGAATATCATATTTAGTCAATCTCAAGCCATTTATTAATTAGACCTAATTTACAGATTTTTTTCTAAATGCGATTATTTAAAATGAGTTTTATTAACTCTCCGAGAAGAGGTCACAAGAGCTGCCCGTTCTACCGGGTAGAGGCCTTAATACTTGGTCTAATCTGGAAGAAGAAGATATTTTACCAGGTTTAGCTTACCCAACGAAAGCAACAAAGTATTCAAGCTATACTAGAATTTCAGTATGAACCTGATTGTGGATGCGCAATTTCCAGCAAAGTTTTTAGAAACCTTTCTATAGGCGGACAGTTCATTGCTCCGAAATCCCGCACGAACGTTTATTCTCGGCCGTTCGGAAACAATATAATGAGAAAATCTTGATATATTTTATTACCGTATACTCCAACGCGTCCTGAAGGCGGACACATTCAGGGCAGAATTCAGTTGGACGCATTTTAAGCAAATAATCCACCACCATGAAATCATGCTTCTTTTTCCCAAAATATCCCCAGATATTATCGCCTTTTTTGTTTCTTTGTGTCCTGAATTGGGAAAAACATTATGAGACAGTTGCTGCTACGGCCCGGTGCTGAGGAATTGAACTATGAGATAAGGGGCATTGTGAAAAAGGCCCGGCAAATCGAACAGTTGGGTTTTGATATAACTTGGGAAAACATTGGAGACCCTATCCAAAAAAACAACACCATCCCCCCCTGGATGAAAGAAATCGTGGCTGACCTGGTCAGTCAGGACCATTCCTATGGCTATGCGGATTCCAAAGGAATGATGGAAACCAGAAAATTTCTGGCAGCCATCAACAATGCCAAAGATGGAGTGAAAATCACGGCTGAAGATATACTCTTTTTTAATGGCTTGGGTGACGGCATTGCAAAGCTTTATCAATTCCTAATTCCAACCGCCAGAATCATCGGTCCTTCTCCGGCGTATTCCACACACAGCTCGGCAGAGGCGGCGCATGCCAACACCAGCCCGATTACCTATAAACTGGATCCGGACAATAGTTGGTATCCGGACATGGAAGACCTTTATAATAAGGTTAAGTACAATCCCACCATTGTGGGAATCCTTATCATCAATCCGGACAATCCCACCGGGATGGTCTATCCCCGCGAAGTTTTGCAGCGCTTTGTGGAAATCGCAAGGGAATTTAAATTGCTGCTCATTGCGGATGAGATTTATCAAAATATAACATACAACGGATTTGAAGCTATTAGCTTGGCTGAGGTATTGGGTGATGATTTGCCCGGAATTTCCCTAAAAGGAATATCTAAGGAATTTCCCTGGCCGGGATCCCGCTGCGGCTGGATGGAATTTTATAACAAGCACTCCTCCATAGAATTCGCGAAACTCTGTCAAACCTTGGAAAATGCCAAAATGATAGAGGTGTGTTCCACCATGTTGCCCCAACTGGCCATTCCTAAAATCATGAGCCACCCCTTATATGCCGCCTACCGAAAAGAAGCTAATTCTAGAATCGGTAGAAGAAGTCAGTTGATGGAAGATGTGCTCGCAGGGGTGAAAGGCATCAAATTCAACAAAACGAAAGGAGCTTTTTACAATACGATCATTTTCGACGAAAACCTGTTGGATGACAAGCAGTATCTGCCAGTTGCGGATCGTCGGGTACAAACTCTTTTGGATGGATGGCTTTTGGAAAAAGAGATGCCACATGACAAACGTTTTGTTTACAACCTGCTGGCGGCAGACCAGATTTGCGTTGTTCCGGTATCTTCGTTTTGCTCTGATTTGAGAGGATTTCGGGTCACCCTACTGGAAGAAGACGAGGCTGTGTTTGAGGATACCTTTGTAAGATTGGCCAAGAGTATTGAGTTCTACCTAAAATCGTCCAAACGGGTAGCGTTTTCCCTGTCGGAGTAGGAATTGGCCTCTTTCCCTGGTCTTCTTCGTTACGGATTTTCTTGAGCTCTTCCAGGGGCTCAAATTTTTCTTCCTCCAAAGGAGCATAATCCCCCACGTTATTCAGATCGGGCTGTCCGGCGAGGATCCAGGCGGTGTACCACATATCGGCTACCATTTTGATAGTAGAGCGCATCTGACGCTCTACTTGGCCCTGCAGGGCTTGATTGTAGGCGATGGTAAATCCTTTGGAATATACCCGGGTGTTGATGCCACCCCTTTCTTCAAAGCTAAACTTTCTGTTTTGCGGAAAATTCTCGGCTAGTTGTTTTTCAAAAAACAACACCGAATCAACGGCTTCGTGGGAGCGGATGATGGCATCCCAAATGGCCAACTGTGGCTGCTCCAGATAGTCTGCTTTGCCAATTAAAAAATCAAAATCCTCTGAAAGCAGCTCGGGGATGCGGCTTTCCCAAAATCCGTGAATCCCGTATTGCCCGGTTAACTGCCCGTTATAATTCATGGTGGTGTGCAGGGGGACATGAATGTCTCCAATATAGTGACCCAAGTCGGCGGAAATTCTTAAGATAGCTTTCTTGTCTTTTGCCTGCATCGCGCGGACGAGTTGGAGAAAGGTTTGATACGTGCTCCAAGGGGCGATTCCATGCTCCCTTAGATGTTTTTCCCCGTATTGTTCCACAGCGCCTGACCAGTATCGCGGCAATAGATAAATAGCACTGTCCCCATAAGCGTCGGCATCCAAAAAGTGTTTTTCAGCTTCGCCTTTCACGGCATACCTTCTCCGGTCGGGGTTTACCGCATTCTCGGTGATGTAGGTAATGTTTGCCTTAAAAAATCCGATCATCTCTGGCGGCAAACTGAATACAGCCTGCCGGTTGATCTTTTTATGGGCATAAAAACCCCAGGCATTTGCAGGTTCGGTAAATGCGACCTGAATTAGGAAGAGATTACCCCATACAAGTAGTTGAAACTGTCCCATACCTACAAGAAAAATTAACAGTAGGATAAGTTAGCAAAAGTTCGAACAATTAGCAAAAGAAACCTCCTCTTTATCAAACAGATGTCCCCATATTAAGCCTGATGACACGAATGGCGTGCTGGTGGTCTAAAGTTCACATACGATTTCCAAGAAAAATTTCACTATATTTGCCTTTTCAGAGACATCAAAGGTGTGGCTCTTGCAAAATTTTCCGCTTTAATTTGAATTATTTTTGTGGTTAAAAATAATTCCATTAAATTTGCATTCCAATTCGTCAAATAGGTTTTAGTAATCAAGTAGTATATATATGGCAAATCACAAATCGGCTCTTAAGAGAATTCGTTCGAACGAAGCCAAGAGATTAAGAAACAGGTACCAAGCCAAAACAACCAGAACTTTTATCAAGCGTTTGAAAAATGCTGAAGACAAAGCTCAGGCTCAGGAACTGTTGAAGGAAGTAACTTCTATGTTGGACAAACTGGCCAAGAAGAATATCATCCATAAAAACAACGCGGCCAACAAGAAGTCAAAATTGACTAAGATGGTTAACGCCTTGGCATAATCTCAGCCGTAAAAGATAAATACCTAAGCCCTTCCTTACGGATGGGCTTTTTTTGTTGGGTAAATTTTGATATTTTTATCGGGTTACAGCGATTTGGAATACCGGCCCAACCCGTAACGGGGGAAGTTTTTAATCACATTCCAGTCGCCGCACATATAGAAAAATTAATTTTTATACCCCTAATTTTTATCAGATGGGAGAAAATTCATCGATACCGATTTCCCTACTCGCCGAAGAGGACCGACCCAGGGAGAAATTGTTGCTGAAAGGAAAGGCATCCCTAACGGATGCGGAGCTGATTGCGATTCTTATAGGTTCAGGCACCACCTCTCTCAGTGCGGTGGACTTAGCCAAAAACATTCTAAGAAGCGTGGATAATGACTTGGCACAATTGGCAAGGATGACGGTAAAAGACCTGCAGCGCTTTAAAGGCATAGGAGAAGCCAAAGCCATTGCCATCGTCAGTGCCTTGGAATTGGGCAGAAGGAGAAAGGAACTAGAACCGCAGAAAAAGGTGAAAATCTCGAGCTCAGGGGATGTCTATCAGCTTATGAAACCGGAATTGATGGACGAAACGGTAGAATTTTTTTACATCGTCTTGCTGAGCAATTCCAATCATGTCATACGAAAGCATCTGATCAGCCAAGGGGGATCCAACGCAACAATTGTCGATCCAAAGGTGATTTTTAAACAAGCCATGGACTATTTTGCCTCCTCCCTCATCTTGGTACATAACCACCCTTCCGGGAACCTAAAACCTTCTAGACAAGATGAAGAACTGACTAGAAAATTACAAGCTGCCGGGAAAAGTTTGGAGCTTCCGGTGATAGATCATGTTATTTTCGGAGATAGTGGCTATTTTAGCTTCGCCGATGAAGGCAGAATGTAACTTAGGCCTATGAACCAAAAAAATATTGTAATCCTGCTTATTGTTGTCGTGGTATTGGGGTCGCTTATATATACGCTGTCCTCCGGAGGGGAGAGTACAGAACAATATATTGAGCGGATTGAAGCAGAGCGTGAAAGACAATTTAAATACTTAAAATTCAACTATGAGTCCCCTTTGACCGAATCCCAAAAAAATGAACTGGTTGAATTGAGCTTTTATCCCGTGGATGAAACCTACAAGGTAAAAGCGCGCATGGAGCCCATTGAGGTTAAGAGAATGGTGCAAATTCCGCTTACAGACGGATCGGTGGAGAAGTATGTGCGGCATTCTTTTGCTGTATTTGACCTTAACGGTCAGGAAGTAAAGCTATTGCTCCTGCAAGCCGCGGATGAAGTGGACAAGAGGAATTTCTTTTTAGCGTTTGCGGATCAGACAAGCACTGAGGAGACCTACGGCGGAGGTCGCTACCTCAATCTCCGGCAAGATGGGCAGCGGTCCATCACCATCGATTTCAATCTTGCTTTTAATCCCTATTGTGCTTATAACCCTGATTATGCCTGCCCCATTCCCCCCAAGGAAAACATCTTGGAAATCCCAATCCCCGTAGGTGAGAAAAATTACTCCAAATAAAACGCTAGCGCGGTACATTTCTCTTAAATTTGCGGTTTACCTACGATTGAATACATGAAGATTTCTATACAACGACTCAAAGATTATATCCCATTTGACCAGAGCTCCGAGGAAATTGCCTCCATGCTGACCGCTTCCGGATTGGAAGTGGAGAGCATTGAAGCATTTGAATCCGTCAAGGGGAGTCTGGAAGGAGTGGTCATCGGAGAAGTCCTGATCTGTGAGTCCCACCCTAACGCAGACAAGCTCCGGCTAACCAGCGTCGACATAGGTACGGGAGTAGTTCCTATCGTATGTGGTGCTCCCAATGTGGCGGCAGGCCAAAAAGTAGCTGTAGCCACTGTCAACACAACCCTTTATACGGCTTCCGGGGAAAGCCTTCAGATTAAAAAGTCTAAGATCCGGGGCGAGGTTTCCGAGGGAATGATTTGCGCCGAGGACGAATTGGGGATAGGAGATAGCCATGATGGTATTATGGTCCTGGATACCGATTTGCCAAATGGCACACCCGCAAACGTGTTAATCCCCATTTTCAAAACTGATGTCCTAGAAATAGGCCTTACCCCAAACCGGGCCGATGCGGCTTCCCATCTGGGCGTGGCGAGAGATCTAAGGGCTTTGTTGAAAAAGGACTTTAGCCTCCCATCTGTAGCGGACTTTAATGTGGATTCTGCGGAAAATGTAGTTGACGTGCAAGTCGAGAGTTCGGTAGATTGTCCCCGGTATGCGGGGTTAACAATCAGTGGCATCCAAGTAGGTCCATCGCCGGAGTGGCTGCAAAACTATCTCAAGGCCCTAGATCTAGAGCCAATCAACTGCGTCGTGGATGTGACCAATTTTATTCTCCACGACCTTGGGCAGCCGCTTCATGCCTTTGATGCGGACAAGATTTCAGGAGGTAAACTAATTGTCAAAAAACTCCCTAAGGACACCAAATTCGTCACTTTAGACGGAAAGGAGCGAAAGCTTTCCGGTGAGGAATTGATGATCTGCGATGAGAAGGAAGGACTTTGTATTGCGGGAGTTCTGGGAGGATTGGACTCCGGAATTAGTGATTCCACCACTTCGATTTTTCTCGAAAGTGCCTGCTTTTCTCCGGATATAATACGGAAAGGAGCCCAGTTTCATGGCATCAAAACAGATGCATCTTTTCGTTTTGAGCGGGGAACGGATCCCAATATTCCTGTGTATGCGCTACAGCGCGCAGCAATGTTGATTAAGGAAATCGCCGGAGGGAAGCTGTCTTCCCCAATCACGGATCTCTACCCCGAACCCGTGGAAGGCGTGAAAATCCCTGTCAAATACAAGCATGTCGATCGACTTATCGGAAAGTACATTCCTAGAGATGAAATCAGGGAGATCCTTGAATCGCTGGAAATACGGGTAACACAAGAGGATACAGTGGGATTTGTTGCTGTTGTCAAACCTTACCGGGTTGATGTGACAAGGGAGGCGGACATTATCGAAGAGGTACTGAGAATTTATGGATTCGAATCAATCCCGTTACGGGAAAACTATCAGTCCGATTTTCTTGCCTCACATCCGGAAAAGGACGCGAATAAGCTGCAGTATCGGGTTACCGAACTCCTGGCGGCCCAAGGGTTTTACGAAATATTGACCAACTCCCTTACCAAATCCGCCTATGTGGAAAAATCAGGCTACTTGGACACATCCAAAGATGTGGTGATAATTAACAAACTCAGCGAAGACCTAGGTGTGCTAAGGCAGACTTTGCTGTTCTCCGGTCTGGAAGTGCTTTCGCATAATATTAACCGACGGCAGAAGGATATCAAATGCTTTGAGTTTGGATCAGTTTATCACAAAACAGCAACCGGATACCGGGAAGAGAAGCATTTGGCTTTATTTATGACAGGAAATGTCACTTTGGAAAGCTGGGTGGCACCTTCTGTGAAGGTACAGTTCCCCAACCTGCATGCTGTGGTGGAAGCATTGTTTCTTAAACTTAATCTCGGGCAACCGACAGTAAGGATGGTAGAACAGTCACCGTTTGAATATGGGCTTGAACTATCTATCGGAGATACCTTCATCGGTACGCTTGGGTTACTGGAGTCCCCAATCACCCGGTTGGCAGAAGTAAAGCAGGAAGTGTTTTTTGCTTCGCTTAACTGGGGATTAATGCTGGATCTGGCATCCGGCATTCAGCGGTTCACTGAAATCTCCAAATTTCCTGAAGTCCGTAGGGATCTGTCTTTGGTTATTGACAGGGAGGTTTCTTTTGAATCCCTGAGAGAATTATCTCATCAGGTCGGGGGGCCGCTGTTAAAAAGAATCGGAGTATTTGATGTTTACAAGGGAGATAAAATAGAAGCTTCCAAGAAAGCCTATGCCCTGAGTTTTTTCCTTCAGGACAATACCAAGACACTTACGGATAAAGTTATTGATAAAACAATGAACCGACTCATGCTGGCTTTTGAAAAGGAAGTAGGAGCTTTGATCAGAAAATAAGATGGTTTACGAAGAACTTCAGCGGCTGGAAAAAATAACCGAGCATATTATCCGAAAGGTAAAAATGCTCGAACGGGAGAATGAGGGGCTAAAAAACGAGCTGAAAGCCTGTCAATTCGAACTAAAAGAGAAAGAGGAAGCACTGGAGCATTTTAAAAATCAAATTAAAATTAGTAAAATTGTAAAGAACATACCGGTAGAGAACAAAGATTCTGCTGAACTGAGAGAAAGAATTGATAATTATATAAATGAGATTGATAAAATAATTACCCATTTGTCCGAATAATATGGAAACTCTTTCGATACGACTTAAAATAGGAGATAGGGAATATCCTATGAAAGTGAAAGTCCAAGATGAAGCCAAGATCAGACGGGCGGGTAAGTTGATCAATGAAAAACTAAAAAGGTATCGAGAAGAGTTTGGCTTGGACGATAAACAGGATTTACTGGCCATGGTGGCCTTCGACAGCATGATGGAAGCGTTGGAGCTTAATGAGACCAGCACCGAAGGCAGCGAGAAAGTGAAGACGACAATCCAGGAGATTAATGCCCAATTGACATCTATTTTATAGACTTTATATAATATTCAGCAATATCCTTTCAGCGACAGAATTTTTTTCTCCGGTGATATAACTAAATTAATATCTATGGAGATTTCAATAATATACCTAATAGCAGCCGGCGCGGTCGGTATCCTGCTGGGAGCCCTTCTTGCGGGCCTTCTTATCAAGAATAACAGCAAAACGATCGAAGCTGAGGCCAGGGAAAAGGCCAAGAGTATCCTTAGGGAAGCAGAAATTACGGCAGAAGGGGCGAAAAAAGACAGAATTCTTGAAGCAAAAGAGAAGTACCTCCGCTTAAAGGCCGAATTCGAAGAAGAAGTAAATAAAAAGAAAAACCTGCTACTCACCAATGAGAACAAGCTGAAGCAACGTGAGCAAGTCCTTTCAAAGGAAATGGAGCAGATTAAACGCAAAGAAGCCGAACTGGACAGTAAAAAGGAAAACCTCAGTGCCCAGCTTCACGCCGTTCAAGTGAAAAAGGAGGAGTTGGATAGGGTTACCAATCAGCGTATAACGGATCTGGAAAAAGTTGCCTTACTCACCAAAGAAGAGGCTCGTGAGCAACTTATCGAGATGCTGAAAGACGAAGCAACTACAAGGGCTTCCTCCCATATCAAGGATATTTTGGATCAGGCCAAGCTTACTGCAACTAAGCAGGCCAAAAAAATAGTATTGGATACCATTCAGCGTACCGCTACCGAACATGCTATTGAAAACTGCGTCTCTGTGTTCAATATCGAAAGTGACGATGTAAAGGGTAAGATCATTGGTCGTGAGGGAAGAAATATCAGGGCCTTGGAAGCCGCTACAGGTGTTGAAATCGTCGTAGACGATACTCCGGAAGCGATCATAATATCCGGCTTTGACCCTGTCAGGAGAGAGGTCGCTAGATTATCCCTTCACCGACTGGTACAGGACGGAAGGATCCATCCTGCGCGTATAGAAGAAGTAGTAGCAAAAACGGAAAAGAATATTGACGAGGAAATCATTGAAATCGGAGAAAGGACTTGTATAGAACTTGGAATTCATGGATTACATCCGGAATTGATCAAGATGGTGGGAAGGCTTCGCTTTAGATCTTCCTATGGACAGAATCTGCTGCAACATTCCCGAGAGGTAGCGAAACTTTGCGCAACCATGGCTGCGGAAATGGGTATTAACGCTAAAATGGCAAAAAGGGCCGGCCTACTTCACGATATTGGAAAGGTGTACCCGGAAGAAGCCGAACTTCCTCATGCTATCCTGGGTATGGAACTGGCCAAAAAATACAAGGAGCATCCGGAAGTAATCAACGCCATCGGTGCCCACCACGATGAAATCGAAATGACCTCCATGCTTTCCCCGATCGTCCAAGCCTGTGATGCCATTTCAGGATCCAGGCCAGGGGCAAGAAGGGAAATTATGGACAGCTATATCAAGCGTCTGAAAGACCTTGAAACGCTTGCTTTGAGCTTTGACGGAGTAAACAAGTGCTTTGCCATGCAAGCAGGCCGTGAGCTACGTGTTCTCGTTGATGCTGATAACGTGGATGACGCTACGGCTGGAAAGCTTTCCTTCGATATCTCCCAGCGGATAGAGAAGGAAATGCAGTATCCCGGACAAATCAAGATTACTGTCATCCGTGAGATGCGGGCAGTTAACTATGCGAAATAAATTATTCGCAAAAAATACAAAGGGTATGGAGTAATCCATGCCCTTTTTTTGTTTCTTCAATGAAATTGTTGTTTAGGTAATCGTATACTGGTTGGCGGTTAAATTAAGTATCCATGGTAAAAAATAAAGAATCCCTCCTCTATAGGCATCACTTTTTTTTAACCTTAATTTAATTTATTGAGTTACCATGAAATAACCCCTAAACCTATCAACCCATCAACCAAACAAAAAATGGAAAATCAATTGCTGAAATTTTTGAGTGAGTTGGCTGAGAACAATACCAAGGAATGGATGGATGCCAATCGGGATTGGTATTTGGAAGTAAAAGCTTATTTTTTGGAGGAGGTTGCTGATCTGTTAAAGGGACTTATTCCGATTGAGCCGGGTCTTGAGGCACTTCGTCCCAAAGATTGCGTCTTTAGACAAAACAGGGATGTACGTTTCAGTCAGGACAAAAGGCCGTACAAAACAAACTTTGCGGGCTATTTTTCAATTGGCGGAAAGAAGTCACCCGGCCCGGGATACTACCTGCATGTGCAGCCGGGGGAAAGTTTTCTCGCTGGTGGAATTTGGATGCCGCCTGCGGATGTGATCAAGAAAATCCGTCAGGAAATTGACTACAGCGGGAAGGATCTGGATCAACTGTTCCAAGAGCCATCCTTTAAAAAGACTTATGGAGAAATGGAAGGGGAGCAGTTAAAGACAAGCCCCAGGGATTATGACTCGGACCATCCCTACATTCGTTATTTACGGTATAAAAGCTTTATCGTCTCCCGACCGATTGCTGACACAGCCATCCAAGACGGATCCTACAAGCAGGAGGCTTTGGCATCGTTTGCCATTATGAAACCCTTTCATGACTTTCTCGCAAGGGCTTTGGAAGATGTGGAAGATGGAAGCCGAATACTATAACAGGTATTTTTCGATGGCGATAGCAACGCCATCTTCAGTGTTTTTAGCGGTGATCTCATTGGCAACAGCCTTTACCTCATCCCTAGCGTTTTCGACGGCCACACCCATCCCCACGCTGGCGAGGAGGTCTATATCGTTGTAATTATCGCCGAATGCCATCACTTCTGCCATGGAAATGTCAAAATAGGTGCCTAACACAAGCTCCAATCCAGATGCTTTGGAAATCGCCTTCGGGGCAATCTCGATATAAGTATCTTTGGACCGGTACAGATGTAAGGTGTTTTCCAGGACTTTCTGAAGGGACGTGAACAGTTGGTCAATTTCCCGGGCATCACCCATGCACATAACTTTGTGCGCCCCAGCAGCCTCATTTTCCCATTTTTCAATTACTTGGGTATTTGCTCTAATGACCGATTGCACCTTGGTTGCCAGCTCTTCTTTTCGTGTCCATCTGTCCATTTGAGGAGCATACCATTCATCGGCATGGTAGAGGCTGATGTGAATGGAAGATCCGAGCGCCATTTCCAGAATTTTTGTACAGTCTTTCAGGGAAATGCATACAGAGTCTACAGGCTGGAGTATGTTTTCTATGGTGTCCATACCCAAAACATACCCCCCGTTATAACAGATTAACGGATTGGATGTCCGGTTGATTTCTTGGAGGAGATGAGTCATTGCCGATGGCATGCGCGAGGAGGCAAGGATGATGGGGAAGTCCGAAGGAAGGCGGCTGAACGCAGTTTTTGTTCTTGCTGAGATTTGCCTGTTGCTGTCCAGGAGTGTACCGTCGATATCAGTGCAAATGGCGCGAATTTTCATGGATCAAAAGTCATTAAATTTAAACAAACAGCAAAGGTACCCATATCCCAGATAAAAAACCTCACCGATCCGGGGAATGGTATCTCAATTAAACTTCAATCACCTGAGCCTTCAGGCGTGGAACTGTTCTTTTTGTCAGGCAAACGCCCGGCTTTTTTAAGGGCATCATGAATCAACCACTCCAGCTGCCCGTTGGTGCTTCTGAATTCATCTGCGGCCCACTTCTCCACGGCTTTCATCAGTTTTTCATCTATACGTAGTGCAAATGGCTTCTTTTGTGGCATTTCATCTGTTTATTTTTTCTTTTTTACTGGTCAGATGCCTGCTTGTCGGCAGACAGGGAATCTCGCATGTAGGATAGTCATCCCTTTTTGTGACGGTTACACCATACTCGATTTCATCTAATTTTCACTTTCCCATTCAGCCACCATCGACCTTATCTCTTCGGGTTTCAGTGTGCTGAGTTCAAACTGCTTATTTTTCAGCGTTACCATTACCGAATACTTGTTGTTAAAGACATAGGCCCAATGACCAAATCTATACCGTATACCCAGTCCTCCCAACCGCCAATATGGCCCCCTTTTTCTTATTTCAATGGAGACAATTTCCTCCCTGGGGAATTTTCTCCAATTGCTGATAATCGGGGGGCATCGGTACTGCAGCCCGTATCGGTCTATCCTTGTTTCCAGCTCAAAGCTCCAAATCAGCCAAATCAGTGCTCCAAAAACACAAATAAAGATCAAAATCCCAATGTATCCGTCTTCTTCGAATTCTCCCGATATCCCTTGGACTATCATGAGAATGGCAACTGGCACCTGGATAAATACCAGTAGGTAGACGATCCACGAACTTCTAAAGCTTTGCTTCTCTTTGAAAACCATTCAGTTACTGATTGAGCGTGCCTACATTGACTACGGGGCTGGCAGATTTATCCGAGCACAGTACCACCATCAGGTTGCTCACCATGGCTGCTTTTTTCTCATCCTCAAAATCAATAATCCCTTTAATCTTTAAATCTTCCAATGCCATTTCCACCATGCCCACAGCACCGTCGACGATTTTTCGCCGTGCCGCCACTATGGCTGTGGCCTGCTGCCGTTGAAGCATGGCAGAGGCGATTTCTGAGGAGTAAGCCAAGTGGGAAATTCTCGCCTCTATAACTTTAATTCCGGCATGTTGCAGCCTGTCTGCGATTTCTGCTTCCAAAGAGTGGTTGACTTCTTCCAACCCGGAGCGTAGGGTTATTTCCGCATTTTCCGCCTCAAAATCATCATAAGGGTAATTTCCCGCCATTTTCCGTACAGCAGCATCGGTTTGTAGGTGAATGAAATTTTCATAATCTTCCACGTCAAAGGTGGCCTTAAAGGTGTCCTCCACCTGCCAAACAACGATTGTTCCAACCATGACCGGATTTCCGATTTTGTCGTTAACCTTCAGCGGCTTGTTTTCGAAATTCCGCACCCGCATAGAAATTTTCTGTTTGGTGATAAAGGGAATTACCCAGAAAAAGCCGTTTGCCTTTACCGTTCCCTGGTAGGCACCAAACAAAATTAATACCATCGCCTTGTTGGGCTGTAGCGTAAAAAATCCCGGACCTATAAATGCGGATAGAATTCCGCAGATAATCCCAAGGGCGGGAATTCGTAGTGCGAAGGAACCAATGGTTCCGGCCAGAAGTAAAATGGCTATTAATGCCATGGTATAGCCTGATTGGGGTTTGACGATTTTTTCCATAGTTAAAATATATTAAATTGATATTAAAATGATATACTAATAAATTATTTATTTGTTGGAAAAGCAAGCATTATTATAAATTTCTTCTAAGAAAATAGTGGGTGCAAATAAAGGGTAGGTGTGTTAGTGTACAAAAATTACTATAACTAGAGCCGAATAAATCGATTACCCGTACAGAAATAAAAATATTTTATCAGGCAAAAAGATTAAACGAGGCATCGCAATACTGTTTTATACGGTTAAGTAATGAATAATTGAAAATGTGAAAAAGTGCATTTTTGCTTTTAAAATTGATAATCACTATATTAACTTCTCGTCCATCCTAATAAACATATGAAATCGAGCATGGGGAGATCATCACTCACAGGGATGAATATAGTAGCGAGATTCTCCCGAATAAATTAGGGACAGGCTATTTGACCTCTGATAAACAAATGTAAACACATGAAAATAAATGTAAATGGAAAGGAGCTGACCATTGATGTCACGGCAAATCCCAGCCTTCTGGAGGCTCTAAGAGAACAGCTTGATCTTACGGGAACCAAATATGGCTGTGGAGAAGGGGCCTGCGGTGCATGTAAGGTTCTTGTCAATGGCAGTCCGGTACCTGCCTGCATTACCCCAGCAGTTACGGTGCAGGGAAAAAAAGTGACTACCATTGAAGGGTTGGAAACTAACGGAGAGCTGCATCCTGTCCAACAAGCGTTTTTGGAAGTTGATGCGTTCCAATGTGCCTATTGTGCGTCTGGAATGATCATCAATGCGGTCGCTCTGTTGGAGAAAAACTCCAGTCCGACCAAACAGGAGATTGTGGATGCCATGAATGGCAATATCTGCCGCTGCTGTGCCTATCCGCAAATCGTGGAAGCTATTTATCAGGCAGGAAAGCAACTCGCATGAAATTGAGCTTGACGAGTACGTCTCACGTAGGGATGATTAAAGTTGCGGGATTCTGCCGAACAAGTTTGGGACAGGCTATGGGGCCAATGAAAAACAATTATAAACATATGAAATCGAGCATGACGAAAGCGTCACACCCTGTGATGATTATCCGATATGCGAGATTCGCCCGAATAAATTCGGGACAGGCAATCTGACAATTGAAAATCAATTATAAATAGATGAAAAAGTCATTAAAACCCGTAATCGACCTCTATCCGGAGCAATATGAGCTTCATCAGCAGGATATAATCCGTGGCCCAATAACCCGAAGGAAGTTTTTCAAACGGATGGGGTTGGGAATAGCGTCGTTTATAGTCGTGTCGGATGTGGTGTCCGCCGAACTCATGGACCAAATGGATCCCTCGCTTGCCGAAGACACAATTGCCTCTTGGATCCATATCGACGAATCAGGAAAAATAACTGTATATACAGGTAAAGTAGAAGTGGGACAAAATATCCGGACTTCCCTTACCCAAGTGGTGGCCGAAGAGCTCTTTGTAGAGGTAGAAGATATACACCTTATTATGGGAGATACAGACCTTACTCCTTACGATAGGGGAACCTACGGTAGCCTGACTACGCCTCAAATGGCTCCGATATTGCGAAAAGCGGCAGCTTCCCTACGCGAATTGCTTAAGGAAACCGCAGCCAAAGAATGGTCCGTGGGCAAAGGCGGCCTTCAGATGGAAAAGGGTATCGTTTTTCACCCAAGCAATGGGAAACGCCTAAGCTACTCCCAGCTATCTCAAGGAAAGAAACTTTTTCAACAAGTAAATACCCAAGTAGAGGTAGTGCCGGTATCCTCTTGGAAAGTGGCGGGAACGTCTGTCCCCAAGGTAGATGGCAAATCATTTATCACAGGTAGGCACAAATATGTTTCGGATATGGTCTTGCCTGGAATGGTTTATGGCAAAATTTTGCGCGCTCCAGCTAACGGAGCCACGCTGAAAAATCTGGATACATCGCGGGCGGAAGCAATGGAGGGGGTGAAAGTGGTCAGAGACGGAGACTTCGTAGGAGTTACGGCTCCTGATTCCCCTACTGCGAATATGGCCTTAGCCATGATAGAAGCTTCGTGGGACCGGACGCCCCAGCCTTCACGGAAGGAGTTATTCGATCATTTAAAAAATACCGCCAGAAGCCAGCCAGAATCAAAATCAGAGGTTACCACTGCTTTAAACCAGGCTTCATACAAGCTGGATCAAACGTTTACCATCGATTATATCGCTCATGTGCCTTTGGAACCTAGGGCAGGAGTCGCAGAATGGGTGGGTGATAAACTTACGGTTTGGACAGGCACCCAACGTCCTTTTGGGGTGCAGGAGGAATTACAAAGAGCATTTGATATTCCTAAAGAAAATATCCGGGTAATCATGCCGGATACAGGCTCCGGTTATGGTGGTAAACATACTGGAGAAGCGGGCATTGAAGCCGCCAAACTAGCTAAGGCCACTGGCAAGCCGGTAAAGGTAACTTGGACTAGGGAAGAAGAGTTTAAGTGGGCCTACTTGAGACCGGCAGGTGTGATCGATGTTAGAAGCGGTATGGATTCCTCGGGAAAGGTCACGGCTTGGGAATTTCACAACTATAATTCAGGCAATGCCGGCATACAGGCACCTTATACCATTGCTGCAAAACACGATCAGTTTTTGGCTGCGGATACCCCACTTAGGCAAGGTTCCTATAGGGCATTGGCATCCACAGCAAATATATTTGCCATAGAATCCCAGTTTAATGATCTGGCGGCGGAAAATGGAACTGATCCCCTGGCCTTTCGGCTAAGGCACCTTCAGGATGAACGCTTAACTAATGCCCTGAAAGCCTGTGCTGAAAAATTTGGCTGGGATAAGCCTCGGAAAGAAGGTCATGGATTTGGAATTGCCTGTGGTGCGGTCAAGGGTGGGTTTGTAGCTACCTGCGCTGAGGTACGTGTACATCCCGAATCCGGAGAGGTTAAAGTGTTACGTTTGGTCACTTCCTTTGAATGCGGTGCGATTATAAATCCCCGACACTTGGAAAGTCAGGTAGTTGGATGTGTATTACAGGGCTTGGGGGGGGCACTCTTTGAAGCTGTGGACTTTAAGCAAGGAGAACTGTTAAATGCGTCAATTTCTGGATATCGGGTACCTCGATTTGCCGATATTCCCAACAATGAGGTGGTATTGCTGGATAGAAAAGACTTACCTCCGGCAGGAGCAGGCGAGGCACCAATAGTCGCTGTTGCTCCGGCTATCCGAAATGCGATATTTGAAGTGACTGGTAAAAAACTAAACCACCTACCCATGATTCCCGGTGGGACTGTGATTGTATAAATCGACTGACAAACAGAATCTATTTGTAAAATGATGACGGTGTGGAGGAACATGTCGATAATGAAGTGTTTGAAGTAAACTTAACTTAATGGAAGCCAGCCGAAAAGCCTTACCGGAGTAATTTGTTCGAGCATTTGGTGACAAAATCCAAAAATTCCCCATCCCCAAAAACGGTGTCGAAAAAGCATTTACTCAGTCACCCATTCAACTGGAACAGGAGTTTTTGATTGATTATATTGCCCATGTTCCGCTGGAACCCCGGGTAGGCCTAGCCGAATGGAAAGGAGCTAAACTGACTGTGTAAATTAATCCACTTCCCATGCTACCGGATGGGCGTCTCCCAAAAGTTTGATTTTTTTTAACTATGATATAAAAGTTTAAGTAGATTTTTAACACGTTTCGTATGTGAGATTTGTGGTTTTCAATTCATCACGAGTTCATCCACCATAATCCAAGCCTTTTGGCCTTTTGCCCCGTGCCATGCGGGCAGGGAGGCTATTGGTTGGGCGATGAAGCGCATTTGCTCGATTCCCCGCCCTGAGAATGGGATTTCTATCTGGGTGAGGGCACTTTTATCTTCTTGGGTTGGCTGTCTGGGTTTGTGTTTTTTTGACAGGGTCCATTCTTCCCCCCCTTTTTTGGTCCAGATCTCCACTTCGGCGGGTGGAAAAAACCGTGAACCGTTGTTATACCAGATCGAAAGGGACATGGAATTGATATCGGTAGGCGCCTCAAACTCCATCTCCACCTCCAGGGGGCTGTTGAGAAAGCCCAGCCAGTTGAGGTTCCACGAGTCCGGTATGGCCTTGGCCTTGTCAAACAGGCTGGCCGCCCCATCGCCCTTATACCGGTCGGCCGGAGGATATTTGAGTGTGTACGTCACAGGGCTGATGTCCGACTGGATAAATTCCGCGGAGGACAAATTACTTCCAGTCCATCCCGGAGAGAATGCCCGTGCTTTCAGGGTAAGGTTTTCGGAGATTTCAAATGGGCCTTCATAGAGGGTATAATTGCTGCTGTCCGGTTCAGTGCCATCCAGGGTGTAGAAGATGGACGTTCCCTGTATGGGATGTTTGATTTCAACCTGAAGTTTCTCTTTGAAAAAAGCGTTGTCGAATTTGATTACGGGCGGGTTCAGTTGGTAGACCGTGCCGTCATCCTTATAGCCTGTCTCCACCTTGGTATTTGGCAGGGCTGCTTTTATCCGGTCAACCACTTGGGGTTCCAGCCCCGTGTTCCATAGAAACAGTTGCCGGAGATTTTTGAGCTTTTCCAACTCCCCGGCGGCAGAGGCCTCCAGGGGATTCCCTGAAAGAGACAGCAGACGGAGGTTCTCCAGCCCTTCAAGGTGTCCTATTCCCCCACCCTTTATGGATGCGAAGTTGAGGTATAGGCGTTCCAGGTTGGGGAAGTTTTTCAGTTCGGCCATGGCGGCATCGTCGATCGGCATATTGTTCAGGTTCAGCGACACCGTCTGTTGCCGCACTGGGGCTAACTCCGCCAGAGACTTGGGATCGAATGCGGACCTTCCGAAGTAACTCACGGACAGGGCGGGGGAATCCATTCCCAAGGCCTGCACCTTTCGGTAGAAATTGGTTAGTTCCCTGACTTTGGCGGCATCCGCCCTGGGAAAGTCATAGGTTTTTTCCACGTTGGAGAATTTGGCCACCGCAAGCCTGAAAAATGATGTGGTGTCCGGCATTGCGAGCAGTTTTCTTTCAAACTCGGCTCCACTGTCTATCCAGGATTCCAAAATTGCCTTTTCCTCATCCGTCAATTGGGGTTTACCCTTCGGGGGCATATGGTCTTCGTCTTCCAGTGGAAGGTGGATACGCTGGAAAATCAGGCTGTTATCCCTATCCCCCGGTACAACGGCGGGTCCGGATTCTCCTCCCGTCGTGATAAACTCCGGCCTGTCCATGCGGAGCTCCCCCTTCTGTTTGGAAGCTTTGTGGCAGCTGACACACTTTTTCTCCAGGATGGGCATTACCACATGTGCAAACACCTCGGCATCTTCCAAATCCACAATTTGCTCCCCGCTGCCTGCAAGGGGAGCGGTGACGAAGTCTTCACCGTGGGTGATGGAGGCTCCAAGGTGGCCGGATACAAGAAGACTGGCAGTGATAAAGGCCAGGCCCGCATTGCGGAGTGCGGGAGGGGATTTTTCCATGTACACGTAAAGCAGGGAAGAACCCCAGAACACGGCCAGTCCCGTCCACTTGTGCCAAAAAAGAGCTTCCGCCTCGTATCCCGGTTCCCGGGAAAGCAGCATTCCGGCGATAACCGTGAACGAGGCCGCGAGGCATCCCGCCAAAAGAAGTCCGTTGCCGTAATGGCGGGAATCACTTTTGTCCCTCATCAGGGATGGAAACGCCAGTACAACTACCGCTATCAACAGCATGGCAATTGGAAAGTGGAGAACCAGCGGGTGCAGTCTCCCGAAGACGTGGAGCCAATCGGGTATGACCAGCCGGTTTTCCGCAAGTACTAGAACTAAAACAAACACGTGGGTGCCGAACAATGCCTGTTCGGCGGCACTCTTTAATTTTTGGGTTGACATATGGGTATTTAAGGTTACTGGCAGTTTTGTCCGGTTAGGCAATCAGGCCGCTTACGGCCTTGCCGGAGACATCTGTCAGCCGGTATCTTCTTCCCTGGTGACGGAAGGTCAGCCTTTCGTGGTCCAGCCCCAGCAGCTGGAGCATGGTGGCCTGAAAGTCGTGCACATGCACGGGGTCTTTGGTAATGTTATATCCGAACTCATCCGTCTCGCCATAAACGATTCCCGGCTTGACGCCGCCCCCTGCCATCCAGATGGAAAAGGCCCTTGGATGGTGGTCCCTTCCATAGTTGTCGGCGGAAAACCTTCCCTGGCAGTAGTTGGTCCTTCCAAACTCGCCACCCCAAATAACCAGGGTCTCGTCAAGCAGGCCGCGCTGCTTGAGGTCCGTGATCAGAGCGGCGGATGCCTGGTCGGTGTCAAGGGCCTGACCGGCCATCTCGTTGGGAAGGTTTCCGTGCTGATCCCATCCCTGGTGGTAGATCTGTACGAAACGCACCCCGTTTTCGGAAAGCTTTCGGGCCAGCAGGCAGTTGGCCGCATACGTGCCGGGTACCAGGCATTCGGGTCCGTATAGCTTGACGATACTGTCCGGCTCCTTGGTGAGGTCGGTCACTTCGGGAACTGCCGTTTGCATCCGATAAGCCATTTCGTATTGTTGGATCTTGGTGGTGATTTCGGGGTCGCCGAAGGATTCGTAGTTTATCTGGTTGAGGCTGGCCAACTTGTCAAGCATCCGCCTGCGGTCCGTCCTGTCCATCCCTTCGGGATCGGATAGGTAAAGAACCGGCTCTTCGCCGCTGCTAAACTGCACCCCCTGGTGCACGGAGTCGAGAAAGCCGTTGGTCCATAGTTTGGAGTAAACGCCCTGCCCGTTGCCCTTTCCCCTGGAAAGAAGCACGCAGAACCCGGGCAGGTTGTTGTTTTCGCTTCCCAGTCCGTAACTCAGCCAGGCACCCATACTCGGACGGTTGCCCACCTGCGCGCCGGTCTGGAAAAAAGTCAATGCGGGGTCGTGGTTGATCGCCTCGGTATGCATGGACCTGACGATGCAGATGTCATCGAC
>DATHWC010000330.1:0-5001 GCA_035460985.1 Lunatimonas sp. | reverse complement strand
CAACCAGTAAAGAGAGATTATGTCTGTCCTTTATTGATTTTTGATAGCCAGCAGTCGAGACAAAATTCCAGTTGTCCCGCAGTCCGGTGACATTGATGGCCTGTCCTCCCGGAGCGAATCCAGGTCCATGCAGGGAATTGTTGAAGGTTAAGTTTTCTGTTCTTAGTCGGTCTACAGAATAGCCCATGGTAAGGGTGAGTCCTTCGATGGGTGTGGCTGTCAAATTAAAATTGGCGATGATACGGTCGTTTTCAGAATCATATCTATCCAATTCTAGCAATGGCAGGGGATGGTAAAAGTTACTTGCGACATTATTGTTGCTCATCCCCATTCGGGCACCCGCTGATATGTTGTAGGAGCCGTCTTCATTATATGCTGGTACGTTTGGTGCAGTCAACCAAGCCAAACGCGCTGCCCCTACAAGTCCGAAGGCGTTTCCCTGCAACGATCCAGTAGCGGGAGAAGCATTCATGGTGTTGTTGTAGTTGGCGTTTCCGGTGAATTTCAACCAGTCGTTGATTTTGTGATCCACATTAAACCGGACAGCCTTTCGTTCGAAGGAATTTCCTACCAAAATTCCTTCTTGCTTGCTGTAGTTGGTGGAGAAGAAATAAGTAGTTGATTCAGATCCACCGGATATATTCAGGCTATGGTTTTGGGAGGCACCCGTCTGATAGACATGATCATACCAATTTGTATTCACCATGCTGCCGTCCGCATTGAAAGTGGGAAAGAACAACTCGGAGGCAACATTCTCATTGCTCTCGTTTCCACCCATGATTTTCGCGTTCAGCACAGCCTCATTTTTGATCGTCATAAATTGCTCGGCATTGAGCATGGTAGGAAGACGGACGGCGTTGGTGATCCCGCCCCAAGCCTCATAGTTGACCCTTGCTTTTCCGGCTTTGCCTCGCTTGGTGGTAATTAACAATACGCCGGCAGCAGCCCGTGAGCCGTAGATGGAAGTAGATGCGGCATCCTTTAAGATGTCAATGGATTCAATATCCGCGGGATTGATATCTCCAAGCGGGTTGTTAGCCACGTTTGAATTGCCGGATACGTTGCCTGTATTAATAGGAATACCGTCTACGACAATAAGCGGGTAGGAGCTTAGGGAAATCGAGTTGATGCCCCGGATTCGGATGACGGGCGGGTTGTTCAATACCCCGTTTGGTTGGGAAATATTAACCCCAGTGGCTCGTCCGGCCATACCCTGATCAAAGCTCTGAACTGGCAAATCTTTCAATTTATCTCCTCCGACGGAGGCCGCGGATCCGGTAAATTCCCTTTTTGTTGTGGTGCCGTAGCCAATTACAATCACCTCTTCCAAAGTGGAGTCCGGGGCCAGTGTTATGTTCAAGATGGACTGGTTCCCCACGACCACATCTTGGGTTTTAAACCCCAAGTAACTGATCCGTAACGTGACCCCTGTGGGAGCATTAATGTTGAATTTGCCGTCTATATCGGTAGCTACGCCATTGGTAGTTCCAACTACCATTACCGAAGCGCCAATGAGCGGTTCCCCAGAATCACCATCCAAGACAGTTCCTGTTACATCTACATCCTCAAAGGAAGCTCTTTCGTATGATTCAGATAGTTTTGGTAGTGAGAGTGCAGGGTTGTTGGCAAATAGGGCATGCGAGCAATACAAACTGGCGGTGATACCAAGAAATAACTGCCTACATAACCACTTTGACGTGGTTTGTAACTTTTTTTTCATAACTTTAATCGGTTTTAGTTTTACACAACTATTACTGTTTCAATACAAAGAGATCCTTGGGGCCTAATCCGGGGTCTCTTTTTTTTTTGTTATTTTGGGTATCTCAAAACCCCTGAAGTACTGGGAGAATAGTGGAAATTTCCATATCTGAAAATTTGCAAATTATCTGATCTGGAGAGATTCTGATTTTATCGACGGTTTAAATTTAAACCATTAATTTATTAAAATCATAAAAAAAATGGAAAACAGTTTAAAAAATATCTAATTTAAATAGATTCGATTAATAATTGTTAAAAATAGGGTAAAATATTAACTAAATTAACTTCTTAGATTTCTCATCATTTCTTCAACGCCCGTCAGGTATTTTTCCTTTACTGCCGGATCAGGGGTAGTGTCCCAATTACCGTCTATTCCATTGCCTCCTATCATGATACCATCTCTTCGGGGAATAAAATACACCCCTCCCATATTTGCCCTATAAGTAAGCTCAGGTTGGGGGATTAGGAAACACAATTGTCCCGATACCGGCATCAGGTCATTGTCACCAAAGATCTCTTGGGATCCCAACCCGGTGCAGTTGACTACACACTTTTGTGGCAAGGCATCTACATCTTCCGGTTTTTTGAAATCCCTATATTCGATTTTTCCTCCTGCCAATAGAAAGTCATCCCGCATCATTTTGAGATAGGAGGGAATATTAAAAATGGTAGTCGGACTTTTACTGACCTGGTCGAATTTGAATGGGTTTTCCCTTTTGCTAAGCGGTACGCCTTTCGGGTAAAAGCTTACTTCGGGAGTTTCAAGCTTGCTTCGGAGTTCGTCTGAATAGTCGCCTCTACGTTGTTCCCCGGAACGGATACTGTAATTGTCCATCCAGTCCACAACTTGGTTTATGCCCAATAGACGTTGAAAGGTTCGGTAGGAGTGTGTGCAGGCTTTTTGGTACATAGCGGCAAATTCAGGAGTGACATGCTGCGGCAATATCAATCGTGAAGTGGGGGACCATGTTCCTGTAGCCATGGCGGAGGTAATGTTGGGATAGGAGTCTTTGGTGTAAATGGTGACCTCATACCCTTTTTGCTGTAGCGTCCTGGCTGTGGCCAATCCAACCACACCGCATCCCATTAATCCAATCTTCTTTTCTTGGGTCTGATCCACCAGTTCGGAGGCAATAAGCGCAGTGCCCCAAGAAAGAGACCAGCCTGAACCCCCGTGACCGTAGTTATGGACAATTGTTTTACTGCCCAATGCCTGTTTTTCAATCCTAGGCCCAGTTTTTCTGAAAGGCCTTAACCCAACAGTTTCTTTGATCACCCGGGTGGGCGAAACGTTTACTTTGGGGAGTTTCAGCCTGGAATGAATGTTGAAATCGGATACTGAATTTGCAACCGCAGTTGTTCCGGTTGCCATTAGCCCCGTGCCCAAGGCGGCTACGGTGACTTTTTTGATAAAATCCCTTCGATGTGTGTACATGATGATAAAGAGGTGTTAGTGGTTGTATTTATATTTTCGATGCAGATCGATCTTGAGGGAAATTTTGGGCAAACTGTGGAGGTATGGGGTGGGATTTCCCCTTGCACTTTTTGATCCTGAAATGTAGCAACAAAATTGAAATTAAAAAATTTGAGGTTTGAAAAATATCCATAAAACAAGAAAATATCCAAGGTATATGGTAAATAGGTTTGTTTTTAAGCCTATTCTGAGTAGAATTGAAAATATACACAAATAATTGTCCGTATTCAATAGAACAATTCTAGCATCGCCTAATAGAACTAAATTCTTCAACTACGAATAAATCAGTTTTTATAATAAAAAACATAAAAAATTATCCTAGCAAGTAGGATTGGACTGGTTATTGTAAATTACTGTTTAAATTAATTATTTAAAAATAACCAATTTAAACACCATGATACGAATAGAAGAAATTATCAGTAATTTAAATGATTTGGTCGAAATCAATAATGACCGTATTCGGGGATACGAGAAAGCAATCGAAGCGGTGGACCCGACAGATGTAGATCTAATTCAGGTATTTTCTAAGATGATCTCAAATAGTAGAAGCCATATACAAGAATTATCCCAGCACGTATTAACTCTAGGTGGCGAAGTAACCAAAGGTACTACGGCTTCGGGAAAGTTATTCAGAACTTGGATGGATATTAAGTCAGCATTCAGTGCTGATGACCGTACTTCGGCTTTGGAACTTTGTGAATCAGGTGAAGATGCTGCGTTGAAAGCTTATAAAGAAGCGCTGAAAAGTGAAGAAGGACTGACAGTGGAAACTGCTCAATTGCTTCAAAGCCAGAGGGCTAGTTTACGGGTGGACCATGATGAAATAAAAGCCCTTCGAGACCTGCACAAAAGTGTATCGTAAGCAAGTCGCGTTAGTTAATTAAACAAACCAACATATTATTTATACCAAAAACTCCGGAATATTTCCGGAGTTTTTTTTTGAAAGAATCCAGTTGGATCCTCGGCAGGAAACACTGATAAATCGGTTTTATAGCTGAAATCTCCTTGACTCATTCTGGGAAAATCATTTCCCACTTACAAAGACGTACCGGACAAGTTTTTTGACCTTGTATATATAAGCACTGCTACTTGGGATAAAATCGGCTTAGAAAGATTTTTTTTTTGATTTTGGTGCAATGATTTGATTCGAAGTTATTTATTGAATAGGCAATGGTTTGTTGCTGGAACCCGACACTTCTAAAACTTCCGTTACCACATATTTGCTTGCACCGCGCCATGGTAGGGGGTTAAGGTATTCTTTGTACCGCAACTCCACGAAACTGCCACCGGACCGCTCGAGTAGATTGGCCACAGAATCACCGGAGGCGCTGAAGCGAAATTCATTACTTTGTAGGGCACCGGGATTGGGGCTTTGAAAACCGTCTTGTACGAGTCTGCCTTCCCAAGTTTTAAACACAAAGCCCTTTTTTTCGAAGTAATTCAGATTGCCGGCTTTCACCCCTTCGGCAAAAACGAAATAATATCTCCACCAAATGACGATGGACAGGATGACAACCAAACCGATAACTATTGGGCCAGCGTACTTTTTCATGGGATAGTTTTTAATATTTCATAAATATAAGGACAAAAGAAATAATTTAAGTACCGTATAGGGTAGAGAATTGGGCGTAATTGTCTAATTTTATTTTCTAAACAAAAAATTGACCCTATGAGCACGCTTTGGATTGTAATTATTGTAGCTGTCGTATTAGTTATTTTTGTAGTATCCCTCTACAACAAGCTGGTTGCGTTGAAAAACAACCGGGAAA
>DATHWC010000329.1:0-3144 GCA_035460985.1 Lunatimonas sp. | reverse complement strand
GGATGCCCGGGAAGATACGTCCATAGGTGTGGTGCTATTATCCGCAGAAGGCCCTTCTCCCAAAGACGGCGTCTATTCTTTCTGCAGCGGTGGAGATCAGCGGGCTCGCGGCCGTCAGGGATATGTGGGGGATGATGGCATGCACCGCCTTAATATTTTGGAAGTGCAGCGGCTGATCCGCTTTATGCCGAAGGTAGTGATTGCCGTGGTTCCCGGCTGGGCAGTAGGAGGGGGGCATAGCCTGCATGTGGTCTGCGACCTGACCCTTGCCAGCAAGGAACACGCCATCTTCAAGCAGACAGATGCCGATGTGACCAGTTTTGACGGCGGATACGGTTCTGCCTATCTGGCCAAAATGGTCGGTCAGAAGCGTGCCCGGGAAATATTCTTTTTGGGAAGAAACTACAGTGCCCAGGAGGCCTATGAGATGGGCATGGTCAACGCCGTGATCCCCCATGAGGAGCTGGAAGACACCGCCTACGAGTGGGCACAGGAGATCCTAGCCAAATCACCCACCTCAATCAAAATGCTAAAATTTGCCTTTAACCTGACCGATGACGGCATGGTAGGCCAGCAGGTATTTGCCGGCGAAGCCACCCGCCTTGCCTATATGACCGATGAGGCAGTGGAGGGAAGAAATGCGTTTTTGGAAAAAAGGAAGCCTAATTTTAAGCATGTCAAGTGGATACCGTAGGGGGATGGGTTTTTACTGGTTTAATTTGGTTGGGTGAGCCTGCGTGCAAATGCAAACAATAGTAAGACACATTTACTGGAGTATAGATTTACAATCTAACTACAGTGATCGGCTACGCCGGATTGCCGCTTATTCATTCAATAGCTCCAGAAAATCCCCTTTAAAAGTTGTATTTTTGATTCTCAGCCAAATAATCATCAACAGCAATGAATATCGATACGATAAAAATTGAACTTATTGATTGGATTGCTCAACTTAATTTCAGCAAGCCATTAATAAATTGTTGTCCTTGAAAAATAAACTGAGTACACAAAAAAACCCGCCTAATTCAAAAATATACGGATCGGGTAAGCATCTGATCGATTTTGTATTGGAGGATTTCAATGATCCACTGGATATGTTTAAAGGCTATCAAAAATGAATTTCCTAATTGATACGCACATCCTACTTTGGTATATGGCAGGTGACAAGAGAATCAACAGTGAAACACTGTAGATAATAGAAAACAAATCAAATACAATCTAATTGAGCAATGCCAGTTTTTGGGAAATTGCCATTAAAGTAAGTATAGGAAAACTTAAACTTAACGGAAGTCTTAAAGACCTAAAAATATTCCTGATAGACAAGGGATTCCACCTTCTTGAATTTGACTGTGTTGATCTGGAAATGCTTTTAACCTTACCATTTCATCACCAGAATCCGTTCGATAGGTTGATCATAGCTCAGAGTAGAACCAAAGCAATAGAAATCATTACCAATGATTCGCAGATAAGAATGTATTTTGAATAACAAATTGGACAGAGAAAATTGGTTTAATTGGCGAAATTAATTCAGAACCACTAAGTATAGGAAATTACGCCCATTTTTTCATCGGAGGATTTACGTTTGTAAAGGCTTCTTTAAATGTTACCACTTTTCCTACGTATATCTTAACATTCATTTATGTATTTTTTTTGATTTTATTTGGTTTCGTACTTTTTACACACCCCATAAAGAAAGAAGACTAATCAATAGTAGCTGAAAACCGAGACAAAAAGCGAATGGCCATCACTAAGCCTATCTAGAATATCCCCGGTTAAAAGCCTCGATTCGCATAATTCTCTGGTATGGATGTTGCATCACATTCCCGGAGGAGTAAATACTTCCCAGTATCCGCAACATTTAATTTGATTAAACTTCTCGTTCAATGGTTGAAAACCAATCTTAATGGCTTCTTTAAAAGTATTTCAATTTGGACCGACATCCTTCTCAAAATTAACAAACTATGAAAGATTCCAATCATGATAGTCACAAAAGCAATTACACAACATTTGCTTTGATGCTTACCGCATCTTTTGTTGCCATGTATATCACCATGTACCTAAATACCTATGCGATAGACCATGTGTACTTTAGCTTAACCCGTTTCTATATGACCTGCTTGGGAATTTCAGCAATGGCAGTCATCATGTGGGGTTTTATGCGGAAAATGTACAAAAACAAAAAAAAGAATATGGCTATTCTGATTGGTAGTTTTCTTCTTTTTATCAGTGCATTGGGTTTGGTGAGAACACAAAAACCAATCGTGGGCGACGTACTTTGGATGAAGGCAATGATTCCACACCACTCCATTGCTATCTTAACCAGTGAGAGAGCGAATATTAAAGACCCCGAAGCACAGAAACTTGCGCAAGATATAATTGAGGCTCAGGAAAAGGAAATTGAGCAAATGAAAAAAATGATTAAGCGTCTGGAGGAACGATAAAAAATGAAGTTATTTAGTTTTTCACTTCTTCTGATAGCGGTATTTACCCTGTTGTTTTCAACCTCAATTTTCGCCCAAGAACTTGTTCGTTATGACCTTTACGTAAAGGACACCATCGTCAATTTTACAGGGATAGAAAAAAGAGCGATTGCCGTAAACGGACAGATTCCCATGCCCACCCTTACCTTTACTGAAGGTGACACCGCTGAGATCCACGTGCACAATCAGCTCAATGAAGGCACTTCACTGCATTGGCACGGTTTGTATTTGCCAAACACAGAAGATGGAGTTCCTTATTTAACGCAAATGCCCATTGAACCGAACACTACGCATGTTTATCGTTTCCCCATTATTCAAAATGGTACACATTGGTACCACAGTCACAGTGGCCTGCAGGAGCAAATAGGAATGTACGGATCTATGATTTTGAAGAAAAGGGATGACGATCCGACTTTTAGAAAAGGCATCGACGATCTGCCAACTGTTCCTATTGTTTTAAGTGAGTGGACAAACTACAACCCTGAAAACGTACACCGGATGCTCCATGTTGGGTCGGATTGGTTTGCCATCAAAAAAGGGACTACCCAAAGCTATGCGGAAGCTATAAAAGCCGGACATTTTAAAACCAAAATTATCAACGAGTGGAAGCGGATGTTGGCTATGGAAGTTAGCGACATTTACTACGATAAGTTCTTAATCAACGGGA
>DATHWC010000328.1:0-3389 GCA_035460985.1 Lunatimonas sp. | reverse complement strand
CAAACCCGGAACGGGAAGCCGACATGGATTCTTTGCGGGCGAAATATGGGCCTATGCAAGAAATGACTTCCGAAAAATGGGATGAATATCGGTCAGAGATGATGCTAATTCGTGAAAAGTATAAAAATGACTTGGCAACAGTAGCGGACTATGTAGACCATATTGACCATATCGTGAATCTGGTCGGCATCGAATATGTGGGAATAGGAATGGATCTGGACGGCGGCGGAGGATTGGCAGATTGCTACGACATCAGTGAGATCAAAAACATTACCGTAGAACTGGTCAAAAGAGGATATACCGAAGAAGATATTGTTATGATTTGGAGCGGAAACTTTATGCGGGTATTTAGCGAGGTTATCGATAACGGAACCGCGGACATGCGATTGAATTAAACCACCTTCCATATATAATGAACAGACCCCGGAATCATGCGTTTCCGGGGTTTAGTTTTAACCTTCTATTTTTCAAACCAACTGGGAACCTCACTGTTAGAACCCCAAACCCTGACCTCGGATGCGGAGTCCAATTTTTTGAAACTTTTCGAAATGATGAACATGCTGGGCGAAACGCAATCCAATCGATGGGCATCCATCAAAGAAACCTTCGTAAAAAACAACAAGATCCGCGGCCTTGATTCCGACAGAATGGCTCAGGTAATCGGCCAAATATCCCCTTTCGTGGAAGGGTTGGAAGGGATTAGGAAAGTGTTGAGTTAGGGACGGAGGACTGGGAGACGGAGGGACTGGGGGAAGGAAAGGCTGAGGGAATGAGAGAGTGGGTCCATCAACCCATTAACTTAGCACCAGCGAGTTCTTCTCATTGATCAGTCATGAATTTCCACGTGATCTGCCCCAAGTTGTCGGGTTTATCCTTTTCAGCCTTTGATACGCTCCCTGTTAATTTGCCATTTTTATGTACAGAAACTGACAATTTCCTCCAGGAATAGTCACCCTTTTCGTAGTCGAATGATTCTCCATCGTCATCATAGAGCAGGTATTCACTAGGCAGTTTGCCATAATGTCTTATTTCCAGGTTGTATTTTTCTCCTTTGGCTGGCGCATGCAATTTTGGGTCAGTCATCGGGACTATACCGCCATCCTTAACAAATACGGGAATTTTTTCCAGGCCCGGAGTTACCGTAATTACCTCTCCGTCACCTACCAAGTCCCCCGTATAAAAATCAAACCATTTTCCAGTCGGCAATACCACCTTACGAGTGGTTTCACCTTCAAACATCGGCGCTACAAGTAAATATTCCCCGGCCATGTACTGATCTTTCACTTCCTTTCGAATGGCTTCTGCGTAGGGATTTGCCTCCAGATCGGCATCTTTGTCCGCCATCGTTAGCTGCTGATTACCACTTGAAAAACCTTCTTCCAAGTTCATTCCACGAAATGGCGGTGTTCCATCAGCATGGTATTTGGCAAATTCGGAATACCAGTAAGGCATCATCTGCATACGGAGCAAGGCCATACTTTTAACTTCATCTTCTACTTCCGGGTAAGACCAAGGCTTGGTACCACTCGCCCAGGCATTGATCATGGCCATAGGAGAAAAAACCACTGTTTGCATCCGCCGAAGCCATTCTTCGGCAGTTTTGGATGCCCGGGCCTCGGGAGTCCATAATACACCCGCATATCCGCTGTTGATCAGGGCCGTGATAAAATCCCGATGGTTGTAATAATCGTTATAAATCACATATGGAAAAGATGTTCCACCACCATTTGATGCCCGTACCAAACCGTAAGTACGTTGATTTTTCTTTCGAAAAAGCGCTGCACTTTGCTTTTGAACCAGCAGTCCATAGGTCTGCCGGATTTGTTCCGCAGAAATCCCGGAAGGAAATCTAGCTACATCCGGCCACAGCCATTGATCGTATCCGTCTACCTCATCTACTTTGTAGCCACTCACCCCTTTGGCAATGTGCTCCGATTCAAATAATTTCCAAAATATCTCTTGAGCTGCGGGAAGAGTGAAATCCGGAACCGCTCCAGCCCAAACTGTATGGGAGCCGGTAAGGGGAAGAATGTCTTTATAAATCGGGGAATCAGGGGAAACAAAGGGATTAACCCAAAGATTAATCCGTATTCCCTTGTCCATCATGTCAGCCATAAATCCCTCAGGATCCGGAAATCTCCCCGAATCCCAAACAAAGGTGTTCGGATAGGATTTACTTTGCCATCCCGGCTCCAAGCCAACAAAATCAAGGGGGAATCCACGTTGTTCAAACTCCCTTACTTCCTCCCTTACCTGCTCATCTGTAAATAAGCGGTGTACCCGTTGGGTAAATCCAAGCCCCCACCGTGGAGGCAAAGGGCCACCTCCGGTAAACAGATTATATCTGCGAACAGCATCTAAGGGCGTGGGCCCCGCAAATAGGTACACTTCCACCCCTTGGGCGGGAATGCGCATTTCCACGGCATCCGAATAGGGACGGGAGGTCCATGCATTATCCGTATTCCTGTCTCTTGCTTCGGGAGGATTTGGACTGTCAATTCTGGATCCTGTCCCCGCATAAACATCTATATATCGGGCAGCATTGACAAATACACCATAGCCTGCAGATGACACGTAAAAGGGGACCGGTGCATGGGTTCGCCCATTGTCGCTGTCCCCATAGTGATCGACATGTAGCCGGAGAATTCTTCCTCGCTGATGGACAGTTTTAAAATTTAAACCAAACCCAAAAAGCTGCTCATCCCGCCGTAGGGGGAAACGAAGTTGCGTTTGATTCTCCGTGACTTCGAGAACGATTTGAGAAGGTTCTAATGGGAAATCGCCTGCCGGCATTTTCTTGAGGCCCTCCAGCTTTGGGGAAACTCCAGCTGCAGATAATAGATTAAAATCATCCGGATTTCCAACGGTCGTTTTCCAAATTCCAGGTGCCACTTCTTGCCAGGCTTGCTGGGCAGGTAATGTTCCCGAAATTAAAACACCAAAGATCAACCCAAGCAAAATTTTACAGGGCATTTTATACTAGTTAAAGTGGTTCGTATTTAAAATTTAGGAATCAAATTGTCCCAGGTCCAACCTGTGGTCTATACTTTCATTGGAAAAAAGCATTTCATTCCAACTTACCGCATTTTGTGTTGTGGCAGCTTGTCTTCCCAGAATCGCTGTAAGCGTTGAGTTAACGGCAGGTTCTATTTCATTTAGAAACTTGCCTGTCTCAATACTCTGGATGAAGCTCTTTACCTTATTTTCATTGGAATCATGTAGGGAAGAGGTAAATACGCCTGCGGCCTGCTGTTCCCTACTGGCTTCACTCGATGTTTCTCTAAGGATACCCGAATCCCAGGTATTTTCCCCGTTGATATAAACCCCACCGCTGTAGGTCGCAACCGCAATACCCTTTTTGCCAATAAACCGCGCACAGACATCGCCGA
>DATHWC010000327.1:0-9342 GCA_035460985.1 Lunatimonas sp. | reverse complement strand
CTGCACTAAAAAGTCGATGTCACTCCTCTCATTCATTGAATCCTTGGCAGCCGAACCAAATAAAGCAATAGACTTTACATTATGCACTTTACATAAGGCAATTATTTCATTAAGTCTGTCTTCTATTATCTGTATCATTTCAATTCAAAGATAGTTCTTTTTTATCACTATTTTTTGGGTTTTGGTTAAGAGTACCACCGGGCATTTAATGCTCATTCATCTACAAGTTTATTTTCCAGTATCCTGCTTTTGTTGACCCAACCCTTTCCAATATTTTGTCTTCTCTTATTTTTTTATGGTTTTCTCCACCCTGCTTTGACTTTTATATATTTTATGTGCGATTTCTTCCCTTGTAATTTCCGGTTTCAAAAGCATCCATGCAACGATTTCTTGATGAACTTGGCAATTACCGGATTTAACACCTTCCACTGTTCCGTTGTTCTTAACACCTAAAAGCAAATACCCACCTCTTTGATTGAGAAAGGCACAAATAGATGAAAAAGCATCCTTGTTCAGCTCAAATTGGGAGGTTTTGAACTCAACATCAATACCTTCTCCCTTGTAGTAAATCCCTGAAGACATACCTGGACTACGTCTCCAAGGATTCCGGAACGATTATCATCCCAAGGAAGGTGGGGCTATCTTCAGTGGTTATGATTTCGGAGGAAGAGTATAACTCCATGCAGGAAACGCTATACTTGCTCTCCACAAAAGCAAACCGGGAGGCACTTGCGGAATCAATACGCCAAGTGGGTGAAGACAAGACTGTTCCATTCGAAGCCAGATGAACATCCTATTTTACTTAAAATCATGAGGGCAGTATTTGTTTTGGTTCATTCGCCATAAAATGATCCGCAAGTAAGTTGACGGCACTTTTGCGCTATTTCCCCCACAATCAGTGGAGCTGCTGTATTGATTATAAAAAAAATTGGACGAAAAATTATTTCAGGTTAAAATTATATTATTAAACTTTACTTAGTACAAAATATATTTTTTTCTATAAATAGGTAATTATTTAGATCTTTAACTGAATTTTAATCTTGCCCTGCTTGTTCATTTCTTTGCAACCAAGTAGTAATAAAATCAGTGAAATTTTAATGGAGTATAGCCTTTTCATTTATAATTAGCGCCAACCTCCGATAATCTGTGCAATAATTACTCATCTTAAACCCATATAGCCGGATATCAATAAATTAAGATTATAGAATCAAATGATTATCAATTATAATAGAATATGACATTTATAAATAGAGTACTCCGTCCGCCATCTTACGGATGGGAAAAGAATGGTAGACTTGTAATACCCTCAAAAAAAGAATTATTTACGGAAGCCTTTTCTCGGGTAAATATATTTAAGTCCAAAAAAAACTGGATAACCTTCGTAAGTTGGGCTACCGTTTTTTGTCTCGTCCCTTTCCTTTCCCTATTCCTGTTTAAGTTCTTCAATCCATGGTTCATTCCTTTGATTGTAGTTTACAGCATGATAATCATGAGTACTCACGGCACCATCTGGTTTCATCGCTTCTGTACGCACAGGGCCTATAAATTCAGCCATCCGATTTGGCGTTTCATTACGCGCAATTTAGTAGTGAGAACTATTCCAGAAGAAACTTATACCATTTCGCACCATGTTCATCATGCCCTTTCTGATGAACCGGGAGATCCATACAATGCCAAGGCCGGACTCTTATATTGCATGCTTTCAGATGCAAACCATCAAGGTATCTCAACGGATCTAGATGAAAAGGAATACAAAAAGGTTTCTAACTACCTCAAGCATACAGGCGTAAAAATCAATACCTATGAACAGTACAAAAAGTGGGGCACTGTGAGCAATCCACTTGATGAGATGATTGTCAGGATCCTAAACTGGTCTTTTTGGTACACGGCTTTCTTTTTGATTGGCGGCCACTCACTTGCCTGTGCGCTGTTTAGCGCTGCCATTTTATGGTTTTTACTGGTTCGCGCCTTCAACTATACCGGACATGGTGGCGGTAAACAAAAACATGTAGAAGGGGTAGATTTCGACCGGAGTAACCTAGCCATTAACCAAAATAGGCCAGGATGGTTCTCAGGAGAATGGCACAACAACCACCACCTATACCCGAATAGTGCGAGGGCCGGATTTTTGAACTACCAATTGGATATGGCATGGATCTATAGTTACGGATTGTATAAAATAGGTGCTGTTTCGCAGTATAATGATGCCAAAAAGGAATTTTTGCGAAACTACTTGGAGCCTGACGCTACCGCCGTAACTGAGAAAAAGCAGCAAGCTCAAGTTAAGGAAGAAGAACTGCTGGTTTTTCAAGCAGAAGGTGATGAAAGCCATCGAAAGCAGCGGTAATTTATGATGTTGAAATTAATAAAAAGAATATGAGATAGTAGAGTTAAGACTTTTGCAAATGCATTGGGCGCATATTAAATATCAATTGAACCAAACTGCATATCCTTTTCGTCGCAAATCCAAGGCAAGTTTTTGTTCCATTACCAATGCTTCTGCTCTTGTCATTGGATGCAAATTAATTGGGTTGTATAAGCTCGGCCGTAAGTAGGTTCCATATTTCTCGACAATATTTGCAGATAATTTATGGCCTTTTTTGTTTATATAACCCGTTTTATGTTGCTTGAATCGTTCCAATGGAGTCTTGCTGGTCATGCCCACATAAAGACATTCAAGCACTCCATTAAACTGCGGATTAGCATTTCTGAACTTTGTGTTTTCTGTAAAAACTCGTTTCGATAGCTCAACAACATATACCTGATACCTCATTGTCATCAAATTTTTGTTTCCCTAACCGCTGATCTCCGGATACAAATTTTATTCAGGCCCCTTTTTTTATGGTCGGGTCTGGCAACTGAACACCGTTCCGGCGGCAACTCCTTTCTCAATTTTCCTTCTTCTTTTTTTGACATTATATCCGTTTATCCGACCGATATAATCCCCAAGAAAATATTTCAATAGTTACAATCCCATACATTCCGTTTCCTTTGAAATACCTTCCGCCAGGAATGAATACTCCGTTGCCTACTATGCTTTAAAGATAAGATTTTCTTGCATCTAAAAAAACCTACTCCCCTGCTCCTCGGGATTTGAAATCCCGAGGACAGATAAATGGAATTTGTAATTCCGCTAGTCGAACGAATTGGGACCAGGATTGCAAATCCTTATTATTTGTAATTCGACATTGCAAATGTCGAACAGCAGGTGATTGCAATCGTGAGGACAGATAAATGGAATTTGCTATTCCACTAGACGACTAAAAAACTAGGTGTGAGCGGAGCCGATCCCCCGATATGGGAGGGCGTGCCAAATACTGACAAACAAGCACCAAAATGGTCGAATGTCCCACCTCTGAACACCCACAATGAACCAAAAAGGTGAAATTTTCCACCGAATTTTTGTAAATTTCAACCAAAATGAAGAAAACCTGAAATTTTTGCAGAAAACCTAACTGGAATTTCGGAAAAAAACCCACTTCCGAAATGGCGGGGAGTACCTAAAAGGTGTGCGTGTCATGTTTTTTGGTCAAATGTTGCACCTCTGAAGTGGGTCATTGAACCAATTTGCCGGAAAATATTACCTTTTTGGCAGGTTGTCGGACAAAAAAGGTGCTAGCTTGCGTTAAAAAGACGGGAGATTTGAGGAAATTGGCGAGGTGTTACGGCTATTTGCAGAAAAGCTGGGTTAAAATGGCTTTGGTTTTTATGAATTATATCGGAATTTGACATTTTTTTAGACTCATTTAGTTAACATATACGATTGCCACGAACGAGAACGTTTTGGCTTAGAACCTTTTCAGAGGTCAGGATTACCGGATTGACAGTGGTCAAGATCACTGGAATATCATTCCCTGATGTTTGTTCATCTCCTAAAAAGGTGTGGTCAGCATCGTCGGAAAAAAGTGGTCAACATCTCCGGATCAGGTGTTCAGCATCATTGGAATATCCAAAATGAACATCCTATTTTCCGCAAAGGCATGGGAGTAGTTTGTGTATTGGTCAGAGACAGACCGTGATATTCCGGACAAGATAAACCATGTTGAATCTAGTTTCTTGATTACTCAGTTATTCTGTTTTTTAAGTCCATTTTTTCGTATAAGATTCTAGTTATTTCAATCGGTTTATCTTCTAGAATCCGATAAAAAATTATATGTCGATTTGATTTCAGTCCGAACAAGTCATTTGCAATTCCGTTATAGTTTCGTCCTAAATCGGGATTATCAGCAATGTCTTGGCAATTGTCAAGCAACATATTGTAATATCTATCCGCTTGTTCTTCCGACCATTTATTAGCTGTATAATCCCAGATTTCATTCAAGTCCTCAACAGCTTTGTTGGTCAGTTTATATTGAGCCATTATTCTCTCTTCTTTTTGCTTTTAATTTTTGAAGGTTTTTTTTAGGGTCGAAATCGTAAGCGACTCCACTTTCAACTCCCTCTTGAATGGCTCTTTTAAGGGCAATGGCTTTACTTTCTTCATTCTCCAATAGTCGGAGCCCGGCTCTAATAACTTCACTGACGTTTTTGTATCTACCAGCTTCTACTTGATTGCTTACAAACTGCTCAAAATAATCCCCAAGCGATATGGATGTGTTCTTGCTCATTTTTTCAACTTTTTTCAAAAATACCAAAATTTGGTAAATTGTCCAAATCCGTAAGTTTTCTCAGTTTACACCCAGCCGATTCATGCGGGGGAAGCTTGAGGCAAACGATAACTAACAAACCAAGCTCCTCGTGATTTGCAATCCCGAGGACAGATAAATGGAATTTTGTAATTCCAACAGACGACTAAAAATCGAGGGGTGAGCGGAGTCGAAAACACGAGGGGTGAGCGGAGCCGAACCCCAAAACGTCATCAAGCATGTTAAAATATGTTCCGAAGATAACTTAAATAAAGCTACTAAACCTGTACCAAAAAATTACATAATTATGTACATTTGTAAAAAACAACTATCATCATGAAAGCAGTAACAATGGCCGAATTGCGTAAATCCATGAAGACCTATCTGGACTATGTCTCCAAAGATTCCGGAACGATTATCATCCCACGGAAGGTGGGGGTATCTTCAGTGGTGATGATTTCGGAGGAAGAGTATAACTCCATGCAGGAAACGCTATACTTACTCTCCACAAAAGCAAACCGTGAGGCACTTGCGGAATCAATCCGCCAGGTGAGTGAGGACAATACCGTTCCCTTCGAAGCCAAATGAACATCCTATTTTCCGCAAAAGCATGGGAACAGTATGTATATTGGTCAGAGAATGACCGTAATATTACGGACAAGATCAACCATTTAATTAAAGTTATAAGCAGAACACCGTACAAAGGAGAGGGTAAACCTGAACCCCATAAAGGAGAATTAAAGGGATATTGGTCAAGAAGGATCAACCATGAGCACAGGTTGGTTTACGCCGTCTCCGGGACAAGGGGGATAGATCAGAAGTGTACCGTTATACAATGTAGGTTTCATTATTGACATTGTTGAATTTATCCGAATCTCCACCTGTGCCGAAATTGTGCTTGCTTGCATTAGCACCAATCACCGTGCATCAGTGCAGTGATTGTTAACAGAACTACAATCTTGGGGCCGCATCCCATTGTATTTTTCATCCGATTTGTTTTCAATTCGCGAATTACATGTAGTATTAGGCAACGTTATTTTTAGCAATTTCAATCCGCTTTAATGTTGTTTGCTTACTATTTTCGCTCAAATCTGAGATTAGTCCATATATTTTTCTAATTCGAGAAGTTTATCCCAATTTTTCTCCTTTTCCAAATGTGAGGATAAAGATGGTATTATACCAGTTGGAAATGAATACGAAAATTCTTTTATTTTTTGCAAATCAGACAAAAATGACTTAATTTCTAAATGATTGCTAAGAATTTTGAAATAGTTTTCAGTTGACTTTTCCTTGTTTCTAGTTCTTTGCTCATTTTCCTTTTTGAGTTTTACAAAGCACTCAAATTTTTTGTTTAATTCGGAACTATATCCAACTGCAATTTCGACATGACCATACAATACATCAAATGAAGCTGTAAAAACGCTTAATTTAATTGAAAAGAAGTAACACAGGTTTACAATATGACTACTTTAAATTTTAATAAATTTTCTCATTAAAGTATAACTTCCTTAAAAATAAAACGATTTGAAAAAATATTTTTTTTGGGAGAAAGCTTTTTATCAGAACAACGTATGTGATAAAATATTAAACTGAAAAAGGACTAAGCCCCTATTTCGTCCAAATGGTATCCAAACAAAAAAGCACCTACAAGTTACCTTGTAAGTGCTTCTAAAATGAGCCCCCTGCCGGGATCGAACCAGCGACCTACTGATTACAAGTCAGTTGCTCTACCAGCTGAGCTAAGGAGGCTTTTTATCCTGGTATGCCATTCATTTGCAAAAGAAAAGCGATTCTTTTCCCTAAATGCGATGCAAATATAGCCGTCTATACCGAAGCAATCAAGCAAATGGTAAGGAAAATTAAGGGGGATATAATATCCCCCTAACAATGAGCGGCTTAAAATTCCCGGATGATCGAAAGTTTTTTCTTCAGGCGGTCTACCTCCTGCTCTGCCTTGTCGATTTTCTCGTCAAACTGATTTTTCAACTTATCCGCGGTCTTGGACGCGGCAAAGAATTCCAGGTTGTTTCTCCAAAGCGTGATGTTATTCTCCAAATCCGAAATCTGCTTTCTGATTCCGTGCTCCTTTTTGTTGAGCACCCGCGCACCGTTTGGATCGGTTTGGAGCTTATTTAAGTTGAGGCGAAACAGAAATTCGTCCTTATCCTGCCCATCCACACCAAGATGTGCCACGTATTCGTCCACGGCAGCAGAAAACTTGGCGGCAATGTCCTTGATACTCTTACGTGGAACGAACCCTATCTCGTTATAGGATTTGATATAATCCTCCAGCGTGTCCGTGCTAAGGTCTTTGCCTGCCTTGGCTTCCGTTATGATCTTTTTGCAGATGGCTTCTTTCTGCTTTAGGTTATCGTCAAACTCCTGATTGGCTTCCTTGTTGCTACTTCTTCTGCTTTGGAAAAAGGAATCACAGGCAGCTTTAAAGCGGTGATACAGATCATCGCGGATTTTCTCCGGCATGGGGCCAAGTTCCTTCCATTCCTTCTGAAGGCCGATCAGATCATTGGCTGTATTTTTCCAGTCGGTGCTGTCTTTCAGTTTTTCGGCTTCCGCAATCAAGGCTTCCGCCTTGTCTTTGTTTACCTTTCTTACCTCATCCAATTCTTTGAAGAAGTGATTCTTATGGTTAAAGAACTGTTTGAATAGTCCCCAAAAGGCTCTGTTGATCTCCCTCCCATTTTCCCTTGGCACAGGTCCGATGGTTTCCCATTCCTTCTGTATGGCGAGCATCTCCTTAGTCTTGGCATTCCAGTCTTTGATGCGTTCGGCACGGAAATCCTTAAAGGGTTCCAGTTTTTCGATCAGGGCCAGCTTAAGATCCAGGTTGCCTTTCAGCGCTACCTTCTGCTCGTCATAATAATCCTTTCTACGGGAGTAAACCATGTCCGAGGCCGCCTTAAATCGTTGCCAGACCTTTTCCTGCTCTTCACGGGGTACAGGTCCCAGGTGTTTGAATTCCTCATGAAGGTCATTGAGAGACTTGATAGCCTCCTTTAAGTCCTCCAACTCCACCAAGGCTTCCGCCTTTTCGCAGATCTCCAATTTATGTTCCAGATTCTTCTTCCGATCCAGTTCCTTCAACTCGAAGTAAATACTTCTGTTGTCATAATACCGGTCCATAAGGGCATTGAATGACGCCCACAGGTTTTTATTCTGATTGCCGGGTACAGGCCCTATACTCTTCCATTCTTCCTGAATGGCTTTGACCCCGTCAATACTTGAGGTGGTTTCCTCGCTATCCACCAGTTCTCTCAGTTTATCGAGTACTTGGTTTTTGGCAACAGCATTCCGCTCCTTTGTTCGTTCTATTTCCCTGAATTGCTTGCTGCGTCTTTCCTTAAAGTCATGTATTAAAGTGAAAAACTCCTTATCCAGGTCATCGCCCCTATAGGCAAAATCATCCGCAGCTCCACCGTCCGCTGTAAAAAGCTCCAGAGCTGCCTCCTTTTCCTTCTGGTAGAGTTCTTCATAAATCCCTTTCAGATCGGACGCTTTTCGCTCCTGTTTTATAAGGTTTTCTTCCTTTAAAACCTCCTTTATCTCTTGAACCAACTGTTTTTTCGAGTATTCACTGAAATCCGGCGCTTCGTCTTCTCCATCTGAGGAATCTTCCTCTTGGCTTTCGTCTGCGGAAGCATCGTCTTTGGCATCAGCTGCCGCTGTCCCGCTTGCTGTATTGCCTTCTGCTTTCACTTCCGGTTTATCATCTACAGCAACTTCCCGCTTTCCTTCAGCAACCTCCTCAGTGTTTTCCTCGGCTACAGGGTCAGCGCTAGGTTCAGAACTGGTATCCTGGCTTTTATTTTCTGCCACAGTCTCGCTGCCTTTCGCAGTGAATTCAGTCGTTTCATCTGATACAGGTTCCGGCTTCACACCGGCTACGGGTTCTTCAGCCACTGCTTCTGAGGGAGATGCAGTCACTCCGTCATCCTCAGCTACCGCTTCACCGCTTTCAGCCGCAGGATTATCTTCCGAGGCGACTTCCGGTTTCTTTTCTTCAGGGCTTTCATCCACTATCCCTTCTTGATTAACTTCCGCAACAGTTTCAGGCGTTTCGTCTGTTGATTTTTTACTATTACCCGTTTCGGTGGATTCATTTACCGATTGGGTCACCTTTTTGTCTTCTTCAGACATTTCTTTGTCATTCTCCATAAGTGTCAAGCGTACTTGCTTCCGATTTTGCTCTAAAACAAAAGTAGTGATTTTGATTTAATTAAGTCTTGGGTCGATGGGATAATTTGCCAGAACCTGGTAATCCCCCCCCATATTTTTCAAAATATCACGCCATAGTTCGTCCGGATCGGAAAAGAAAATATTCCTGGTAGAGTGATTATTGCAAATAATCCAGGAATTTTGCTCCAATTCAGCATCTAGCTGCCCTTCGGACCATCCCGAATACCCTATAAAAAAACGGAAGTTTTCCAAGTCAACCACACCTAGTTTCTGCTTTTCGACCAACTCCGTAAAATCTCCCCCCCACCATAACTGGTTACCCAACTGCACACTTCCTTCCAACATCCTCTCTCCAAAATAAATAAAATGCAGCGTATTTTGCTCCACCGGTCCACCTACATACACCTCGGATTCCAGGTTGGACATGCCCTCGAGCAGATCGCCCAACTTAAACATGGAAAGCTTGTTCAATATCAAGCCGAAGGATCCCTTTTCATTGGCATCACATAGCAAGATGACAGAT